>JAUWVE010000201.1 GCA_030617565.1 Gammaproteobacteria bacterium
ACCATCATGCCTGAAACACGGGTATTAAAGACCAGTCCCAAAATAGCCCAGAATGCCATCACCAGGTAAATGAACATCGACATCCAGGATGCCGGCACATGGACAAAAATTATCCGATAGCCCTCGCCCTGCTTGTAATCCGTTGGTGCAACGAAGAAGCCCATGTAGAGACCGATCACGATAAGAATCACTGCAATCGCTGAAAACCAGGGCACCAGTTTTCCTGCCAGCGGATAAAAGGTGGCTGGTGAAGAAAATTTAAACCAGTTGAATGTTTTTGTGCTCATTTATAAATAATTTTCTATATTTAGTAATCAGGTTTTTCTATTCTGCGGATACCCGAAGGGCGGCAACTGTTGCCAGTGGTGCCATCACCAGTGACAACAATAATATTGCCCCCAGCATGGAAACATGGCCTGCCCCGCCAAGTCCTGAAACCGTGGCTTCCACGGCACCGGCACCGAAAATGAGGACCGGAATATACAACGGCAGCACCAGTAAGGAAACCAGCACGCCACCACCACGCAAACCCAGCGTTAAGGCGGCACCGATGGCCCCGATCAGGCTCAATGAGGGCGTTCCGAGCAATAATGTCAGCATCAACGCCTGTATCGCCTCCGATGAGAGGTCGTATTGTAGCCCAAGCAGCGGTGACAGTAATACCAATGGCACACCAGTTATCAGCCAATGGGCCAGTACTTTGCCCAGCACCAGAACTGTTGTCGGCTGTGGTGTCAGCAATAATTGCTCCAATGTGCCATCGGCAAAATCGATGGCAAACAAACGCTCCAGGGCCAGCATTGAAGCCAGCAGCGCGGCAACCCAGAACACGCCGGGGGCAATTTCGCGCAAGGTATCCAGCTCCGGCCCAATGCCCAGCGGGAACAAACTAATCGCGATAATAAAGAAAAACAGGGTCGTTAGAATATCCGAGCGATTGCGCATCGCCAGCAGCAGATCACGCATAACAACGGTATAAAATGCCTTAAACATCGCCGTCCTTTTTCCAGCCGAGGCGTAATTGTTTGACTTCACCGGTGGTCAGGGATACATCCTGGTGAGTCGTCAGCATAACCAACCCGCCCTGTTCAATGTGCCCGGCAATCACCGTTTGCAGGAAATCGACAGCCGCCTTATCCAGTGAGGTAAAGGGCTCATCCAGCAGCCATAACGGTGCTTTACTGAGCAACAGCCGGGCCAGTGTCACCCGTCGTTTCTGACCCTGCGACAGGACACGCACAGGCAGATCTTCATGCCCGTAAAGCCCCATCTCCTCTAATGCCTGCCATATGTCATCATCACTGACGTCCAGTCCATCGAGCTGACAGAGTATGCGCAGATTCTCAAGCGCGGTCAGATCAGCTTTAATTCCGTTTAAATGACCAAGAAATAGCATATCCGCCGCATATTCGTCTCGCTGCCGACGAATATTGGTTCCTTTCCAGTTAACCGAACCCTGGCCTGGTGCAATCAAACCACACAGGGTACGCAGCAGGGTTGTTTTGCCGCTGCCATTGTGACCGTGCAGGTGAAGAAGCTCGCCGCTTTCCAGGCTAAATTCCAGACCGGAGAACAGGCTGCGGTCACCGCGGATACATTCCAGGTTATTAACTTCGAGCATGCGGGTGTTTAGGTGCGTGAAAGGTGGGAATAAGTAAAATTAATTAGCGGCTGAGGTGTTATTTTAGTCTTTTATTAGAAAAACATCGAGTCAAGCTGGTGGATACATCTGAGACAGCGTGTCAGGCGGGTAGTTCCAGCAACTCAGCCTTCAGTACTGCAATACTGTCGCGCAGGACGACGGCCTTTTCAAATTCCAGGTTTTGTGCGTAATCCAGCATCTGTTTCTCCATCTGGCTGATCTTTTTTGCCAGCTCCTTAGGTGAGAGTCTTTTATAGACGGCCATTTCCTCTGCAGCGCGAAGTGCCTTTGACGATCTATTTGTATATGGCCCACGGCTGCGTTTACTGCCTATGCCTTCGATCATATCCTTGACCTTCTTCTTTACGCTTTGTGGTGTGATGCCCTGTTCGAGATTATGTTGCTGCTGCTTCTCACGGCGACGTTTACTCTCCGTGATGGCGGCTTTCATTGAATCCGTTTCCCGGTCCGCATAAAGAATTGCCTTGCCATTGATATGACGGGCCGCACGGCCGATGGTTTGAATCAGCGAACGTGCCGAGCGCAGGAAGCCTTCTTTATCGGCATCGAGGATAGCCACCATGGAGACTTCCGGTATATCCAACCCTTCCCGCAACAGGTTTATGCCGACCAGGCAATCAAATTCACCTGCCCGTAAATCATGGATAATTTCCACCCGCTCAACCGTATCGATATCAGAATGCAGGTAACGGACACGTACGCCGTGCTCCAGTAAATAATCCGTCAGGTCTTCAGCCATGCGTTTGGTCAGTGTGGTAACAAGAATACGCTCACCAACAGCAGCAAGCCTGTTGATCTCTGACAGCACATCATCCACCTGCGAGGCAACCGGGCGCACCTCTACCACTGGATCCAGCAGTCC
>JAUWVE010000020.1 GCA_030617565.1 Gammaproteobacteria bacterium
CATATGATGTTCAAGGGCACAAAGCGACACGGTAAAGGTGAGTTTAATCGAATTATTGCTGAAAATGGCGGCAGGGATAATGCCTTTACAGGAAGAGATTACACCGCCTATTTTCAGACACTGGAGAAAAGCCGCCTGGCCATCAGTATGGAACTTGAGTCAGATCGTATGCGGGGCATGTTGCTGGATGAGGATGAATTTGCTAAAGAATTGCAGGTAGTCATCGAGGAGCGCCGCTTGCGCACCGAAGATAAAGCGGAAAGTAAGGTTTATGAGAAATTTAATGAAGCCGCATTTCCAGGGCATCCTTACGGCAGACCTGTCATCGGCTGGATGCGAGACCTGAAAAAACTAAATGTTTCCGATCTGCAAAAGTGGTATCAGCGCTACTATTCACCGGCAAATGCGATACTGGTCGTGGTGGGTGATGTGGACCCGGATGAAGTGATCACTCTGGCGAAAAAATATTACGGGCCAATTAAAAGTTCTAAGGTCGAAGCGCCACAAAAATATCATGTAGCAAAGCAGACCGCCACGAAAAGAATCACCGTTAAGGCACCGGCCAACCTGCCGTATATGATTCTTGGTTTCCATGTACCGGCTGTTGCAAATAACCCGGAGCAAGACTGGGAACCTTATGCGCTGGAACTGTTGTCAGCTATTCTGGATGGCGGCAGTGCGGCACGCTTCACTGATCAACTCATTCGTGGGCAGCAAGTTGCTACAGCTGTCAGCACATCATACGATCCTTTTGCGCGGTTAGCTGGATATTTCCTTATCGACGGTAATCCAGCACGAGAAACAGACATAGCACAACTGGAAAAAGCAATTCTCGAGCAGCTTAAGCAGCTCAAGGAAAAGCCGGTTAGTAAAAAGGAACTGCAGAGAGTCAAAGCGCAGGTGATCGCCGCCAATGTTTACGAACGCGACTCTGTGTTCTACCAGGGGATGAAGCTTGGTCTTATGGAAACCACGCTTAACGACTGGCGTTTGACTGAGGAGCATACAAACAATCTGCGTGCGGTGACTGCTGATCAGATAATGGCTGTCGCTAAAAAGTATTTTCTGCCGGAAAATATGACTGTAGCAGTGCTGGATCCTCAGCCTATAGCGACAGATGAGCCGACAAAAAAGCCAGTAAGTAAGGAGCAGCAGAATGCGGACTAGAGCGATTGAATTATTTATTCTGATAATGGTTTTTCCCGGCGTTGTATCGGCGGCACCAAAAATTGAGCATTGGGTCACTGACAACGGTGCACGAGTTTACTTTATAGAGACCCACGCGCTACCGGTGGTCGATATAAATATGGTCTTCAACGCCGCCAGTGCTCGTGAGCCAGCAGATAAACAGGGCCTGGCAATGCTGACCAGTGACATGCTGCTGGAAGGTACTGCTGATCTGGATAGTAAGGCGGTTGCAGAAGGCTTTGAAGACAGGGGTGCAGAAATTGGCACCAGTAGTCTCAGGGACATGGCAATAGTCAGCTTACGCAGCCTGTCGGATAAGGAATACCTTGAGCCGGTAGTCGAGTTACTGGCAAAAGTGGTTGCTGATCCGAAATTTCCAGAAAAGAACCTGGAGAGAGAAAAGGCGCGCTCCCTGCAATCGCTGGATCATAGCCTGCAGCAGCCTGCTACAGTTGGTAAGCGTAGACTGTATGAATTGCTCTATAGTGATCATCCCTACGCAAATCATTCATCGGGCACGCATGAGAGTATCCAGTCTATTCGAAGAGCAGATTTAATTGATTTTCATAAGCAGTTTTATGTTGCCAGCAATATGGTGATTGCACTGGTCGGTGATCTTAACCTGGTGGAAGCAAAGCAACTGGCTAACCATATTAGTGAGCCGTTAAATAAAGGCAAGCCAGCTGGAGTGTTGCCTGATGTTGCCGCCATAAAAGCAGGTGAACAACGTATCGAATTTCCCTCTACACAAACACATATCATGACAGCATACCTGGGAATAAAACGTGATGACCCGCGTTATCTGGCGCTTAAAGTTGGCAACTACAGCCTGGGTGGTGGTGGTTTTCAGTCGCGACTGATGGATGAAATTCGTGATAAACGCGGATTGAGTTATGGTGCTTACAGCTATTTTCAGCCTATGCAGCAAACAGGCACTTTCATTGCTGCATTGGCGACAAAAAATGAAAAGCTTGAGGAAGCGCTGACTGTTAGTAATGAGGTCATCGATAAATTTCTCAAAACAGGCCCTACGGAAAAAGAACTGGTGCTGGCAAAAAAGAATATTACCGGGGGATTCCCGCTAACGATTGATTCCAACAAGAAGCTTGTCTCTACGCTTGCGTCTATTGGCTTCTATTCTCTGCCAGTTGATTACCTGGACACCTATATTGAGCGGGTAAATGTACTGGACAGGAAAACCGTGACCGATGCCATGCAGTCGGTACTGGGTTCAGAAAATCGTGTCACTGTCATCGTCGGTGCAGGGGTGAAATAACCCGAGAGCCCTATAATATTGTACGAATGAATTCGCACCTACATTTATTGCCGAAAATAGTGACAGATAAATCCTGATGAAAACCAGCCAGGTAAGAATCATCGGCGGTGACTGGCGCGGCAGAAAGCTCGAGTTCCCGTCCACCGTGCAGCAGCTGCGCCCGACCCCTGCACGAATACGTGAAACCCTGTTTAACTGGCTGTCTCCAGTCATCGATGGAGCCCGTTGCCTCGATCTTTATGCAGGCAGCGGTGCGCTGGGTGTAGAGGCACTTTCCAGGGGGGCGGCAGATGCCACATTCGTTGAATCAGACATCGTCAGTGCCCGGCTGCTGCAGCAGAATCTGGCTCGTCTCGGCAGCAAGTCAAAGGTCTATACCATGGATGCCAGACGTTTCGTCAGACAAGTCGGTGGTAAATGGGATATAGTCTTTCTTGATCCACCCTACAGGCACGGTATGCTGCAGCAAATCCTCCGTTTTTTGCATGAGCATGATTGCCTGGCAAAGCAAGCATTGATATATATAGAATCCGAGCGTGAGCTGGATGATTTAAAATTACCGCCTGACTGGCATTACCTGAAACAGAAAAAAGCCGGGCAGATTAAATATTACCTGGTTTCCAATAACTCAGAATAGCGATCTATTATGGCAACTGCATTCTATCCCGGTACCTTTGACCCTGTCACACTGGGTCATGTTGACCTGATTCGCCGAGCAGCAAAGTTGTTTGATGAAGTAATCGTCGGCGTCGCTGGAAACCGAGATAAATCACCGCTGTTTACACTTGAAGAAAGGGTGTCGCTGTTGGAGCAGGTGGTGGGCGGAATGGAGAATGTCCGCGTTATAGGTTTCAATAACCTTCTGATCGACTGTGTTCGTGAACAAAATGCAGATACAATCCTGCGCGGATTACGGGCCGTATCCGATTTTGAATACGAATTTCAGCTTGCTGCAATGAACCGGCATCTTGATCCCGGTATAGAAACCACATTCCTGACCCCGGCAGAAAGCTATGCCTTTCTTTCATCGACCCTGATCAAGGAAGTGGCCTCATTGGGCGGAGATGTTAGTGAGTTTGTACCGCCGAAGGTGATGAAGGCTTTGAAAAGGGTTTATGGGAAGTAAGTTACAAGTTCCAAGTTTTAAGTTTTAAGTTTTAAGCACTGGATCCATGACTGGACTTGGAACTTGGAACTATCTTACTATTAACCTTTCTGTTCTTGCGTTAAATCAATTTTTTCTGTGTGCTTTCAGGCTAAAATGCTAAAATTATCAACCATTGCTGTTCTTGTGATGTGAGTGAATTTACTGATGTCACATTTGTTGTTACCTTTTGTGAGTAGAGAGTCATGGCATTAATTATTACCGACGAATGCATCAACTGTGATGTTTGTGAACCCGAATGCCCGAATGAGGCGATTACCCAGGGTGAAGAAATCTATGAGATCGACCCGGATAAGTGCACGGAGTGCGTCGGTCATTACGATACCCCACAGTGTGTAGAAGTCTGTCCGGTTGACTGTATCCCCAAGGATCCGGATCATGAAGAGACAGAGGAGCAGCTGATGGAAAAATACAAATCCATGCATGAAGCCTGATTTAGTCTCCATTCTGAACATACTCGATACGCCGGTTCTGTCCCGGTTCTAAGATGCCGATTCGTCTTGCAGTTATCCTGTCAGGCGGTTTCATTTCACTATTCTTATCTACGCTTCTTTTTGCCCAGCAAAATGGCGGCCAGGCCGGTATCGCCAGCGCCCACCCATTGGTGACATCGGCAGGATTTGAAATCCTCGAACAGGGCGGTAATGCCTTCGATGCCGCTGTCGCTATTTCAGCCACCCTGGCTGTAGTAGAACCGATGAGTTCTGGACTCGGTGGCGGTGGATTCTGGCTGCTTCATCGTGCCAGTGATGATTTTCAGGTGATGGTGGATGGCCGGGAGAAGGCTCCCGCTGCAGCAACACAGAACATGTACCTGGACAAGCAGCAAAAAGTGGTTCCCGGCCTATCAATAAATGGTGCACAGGCATCTGCTATTCCCGGAGTTCCAGCAGCCCTGGTACACCTGGCTGCAAATTATGGGCGCTTACCTCTACGCGAGTCTTTGCAACCAGCAATCCGCGTGGCTGAGAAAGGCTTCACTGTTTACCCGAGATATCGGAACCTGCTCAAGTTTCGCAAACCACACCTTAATAGTGATGCGAGTAGAATATTTCTGACTGCTAACGGTGAGGTGCCTGCTGTTGGTACGCTGATAAGGCAAGCTGATCTCGCTAGTACGATGAGAAGGTTGGCAATTGGTGGCCGGAATGGCTTTTATCAGGGTGAGACAGCTGAAAAGCTGGTTCAATCTGTCAAAACGGCCGGAGGAATATGGACACTGGCTGATCTTGATGCTTACCAGGTAACTGAAAGAGCGCCGGTAACCGGTAGCTATAATGGAGCGCGTATAGTCTCTGCCGCGTTACCTTCGTCCGGCGGAATATTGCTGGTTGAAATGTTGAATATATTATCCGGTTTTGACCTTGATGCATTGTCAACGGTTCAGCAGAAGCAAAAACTCATTGAAGCAATGAGGCTGGCGTACCGTGATCGTGCGGAGTTTCTCGGTGATACTGACTTTATACAGGTAGATCAGGCGTTGCTTACGTCGATGGCGTACGCAGATAAAATAAGAAAAAATATTACGGACAGCGCAACTCCATCCGAGTTTTTATCGGATGCCACGTTGCCTGAAGGAGAAGATACTACCCATTTCTCGGTAGTCGACGACGAAGGAAACAGGGTATCGGCGACGCTTAGCATCAATTACCCGTTTGGCTCAGGGTTGGTTGCTGCAGGAACTGGTGTTGTACTTAATAATGAGATGGATGATTTCTCTGCCAGCCCCGGCATTGAAAACAGTTTTGGACTTATCGGTTCAAATGCAAACGCAATTTCAGCTGGCAAACGTCCTTTATCGAGTATGACACCAACCTTTGTTGAAAAGGATGATAGTGTTTTGGTGGTCGGCACTCCAGGTGGCGGCAGGATCATAACAATGGTTCTGATTGCGATAATGGATTTCCTTCATAACAGAGGTGGTCTCAATGATTGGGTGGCGCAGGGACGTTTTCACCATCAATACCAACCCGATGTGGTTCAGTTTGAGCTTGGGGGCTTGAGTAAAGCAGAACAGAACGGGCTATCTCTGCTGGGTTATGAATTCAGGGAGATTCAGCGAAAGTACGGAAATATGATGGCAGTACTGCGAAACAACAAATCCGGCAAGGTGCAGGCAGTCAGTGATCCCCGCTGGCTGGGTAGTGCTGAAGTAAGATCTGAGGAAGCTGCTTCTATAGCGCGGTGATATTTACCAGGCTTTGCTGGAGGCGTGATCCCTGGTGTACTAATAGATAGTTTTACGTTTTATGTGTTAGGTATTACGTTAAACCAAATGTGGCTAGCCTGATTCGTAATACGTAAACCATAAAACGTAACACGTTGTTTCTTAAGCCGTAGCTTTGGACTCTTCCTGCTCGTCTTCCTCTCTGGCCAGGATTTTTTCCATCTTGCGGTCGATGTGTTTAATCTTATTGCCCTGTTCAACTATACCGTCTCTGACATATTTCAATTCTGCCAGGCGGTCATCGAGGGTGTCGGTCGCCTTGTGAATACGTTTAATGCTTTCGAGGCGACGTCGCAGTTGAATCTGGTGTTCTCTAATCTGTGCTTCCATCGGCGACATGATAGTCTTCAGCCAGTTGTCGGCATCCTTATTAGCTTTCTGGAAAATCTGTCTGATTCTTGATGAAACCGAATCAAAGAAGCGTTCGGTAATCACGCCCTGATCAAGCATTACAAGTGACGTTGTTTTCACAAAGCGTTCACTGCTTTGCTCCAGGCGTTTGATTTCACGCAGGTACTTGCGCGTGGCATAGCCGCCGGGTCTGATATTCACCAGGCCATGTTCTTCCTGAAATTTGGAATAGACACCCTGCATCAATTCCTTGATCTCATTGGATTGTTCAGCTGCAGAGTTAAACGCTTCATAGACAGAGGAGAAGAACTTCGTCATGGCTTTCTTGATGCCACGGCTGGTAAAGCTGATCTTCATATTTTTACGGGTATTGGCAATCGTCGTCTCCATCGCCTTGGGATCAAGATATTGATACAGCGCGACGGTCTGCCGGGTGAAGATGCTGCGGGTGGCCTGAAAACGTTGCAGGCTGCGTTCCAGATGCTCTTTGTCTGACTTGACTTTAAGCAGCATGTTTTCGATGACTTCAGTATTTTTGCTGCTGAGACCGTCCAGTTCTGCAATGTGTTCATCAACACCAGCAAGCCGTTGTTGAATAACCAGCTTGATGGATTTATCCATATCCGCCATATCGCGTTTGACTGTATCAGTTACGATGTCCCGCTTAGCGGGGATCAGCATGTCAGAAAGAGCTTCTTCCAGTTCGAGTATGCGGCTCTTGTTCAGCAGTTTGTTCTTGTTGCGGATTTTGGCAATCAGTGCTTTTTGCGCTGAAACCGGGAAAATCATTTTTTCGTCGATATTAAGGATTTTTGCTGTTTCCTTAACCTGACGGTCTATTTCATCAGAAATTTCATCCTGTTCACGCAGGTCATCCCACAATACATCAATTTTGTTCAGAATGACGAGGCGGCCTTTTGCCCTGCTAGACATTTCGCCCACAATTATATGGTCCCTCCAGACGGCAAGGTCAGACTTTGTTACGCCGGTGTCTGCTGCCAGGATGAACATCACACCATGGGCGCTGGCGAGCATGTTAAGGGTAAGTTCCGGTTCTGCGCCCAGTGCATTCAAGCCGGGCGTATCAAGTATAACCAGTCCCTTGTCCAGTAAAGGATGCGGGAAATTGATGATGGCATGGCGCCAGCGTGGAATTTCCACCTCACCATTTTCATCCATGTGCAGGCCGTCTTCATGTCCTTCATCGCTGGTAATGTGCAGCCCGAGATTCTCGGCATGTTCCGGTTTGACAGTATTGACTTCGGTAATATGTTTAAGTACTTCGGCGATCTGCTCAGCAGAATCAATATCCAGCGGATAGTCGCTCCATTCCTCCGGCATACTTTTATATTCCTGGATACTGGTGCCGGTTGAACGCGTGTCAATTGGCAGCAGGCGAATTGACGGTTCAAAATCATGATCGTACATTAATTCACTGGGACACATGGTTGTTCGACCAGCACTGGAGGGTAGTACACGTTTACCGAGGGTAGAAAAGAATATCGCGTTTATCAGCTCGGATTTTCCACGCGAGAATTCAGCGACAAAGGCGATATAGAGTTTGTCATCATTCAGCGTACTGATAATCTGATTAAGGCGCTGTTCGCTGTGAGCATTGGTAAGATCTTCGGCCTTGGCGATATCACGATACTTTTTAATGACATTTCTGACCTGTTTACGCCACTCGCTGTAAGCCTCAAAATCATCAATAATTCCATGCTTGGTCATCTATTGCCCCTTTGTTTGGCTTCTCCTGAAACTATAACTATAGATTCAGATATAGAAAAATACAAGAATTTATAGCGGTTCCACAACAAACTTAATGTAGTTTATTAAGAGTTGCTGGTGCTTTTATTTGTATTACGTGAAAAACTCGCACATTCTATGGCTTGCTACAAGGTTTTTTCCGCTCAACGGTCGCTATTTCTGGCAGTTTGGGCAATAAAAGCTGGAACGCTGGCCAATTAATTTGCGCTTGATGCTAGCTCCGCATTGCAGACAGGGTTCTGCTTCACGCCCGTAGACAAAAAGTGACTGGCTGAAGTAGCCGGCCTGGCCCTCACTATTGGTGAAATCCCGTAACGTGGTGCCACCAGCGGCAATGGCTTTTTCGAGTACCTGCCTGATAGCTGCAGCAAGCCGGTGGCTAGCCTGCCGGGTTAGACCCGCCGCAGATTTTCCAGGTCGTATTCCGGCATGAAATAAAGCTTCACTGGCATAGATGTTGCCGACTCCAGCTACAATATGTGAATCCATAATGAGATTTTTAATGCTGCAGCGGCGCTTGCGTGTTTTATCAAATAGATAGTTGCCATCGAACAAATCACTCAACGGTTCCGGACCCAGGCTGGCTAATAAGTGATGTTCGTCTGTGGGTCGTTCTGTCCACAATACGGCACCAAAGCGACGTGGGTCACGCAGGCGTAAAACTTTTCCATTGTCGAACAGGATTTCAACGTGGTCGTGTTTTTCAGCTGCGATAGATTGATCCAGTATGCGCAGACTGCCCGACATGCCGAGATGAATAATTAGGCTGCCATTGCCGCAATCAAGTAGAAGATACTTGGCACGACGTTTAACAGAGAGAATTTGCTGGCCAGGTAATGAGGACTGCATGTTACTGACTGGCACAGGCCAGCGTAATTTCGGGTTATTGACACGAATTGAGAAAATGGTCTGGCCGGTAATATGTTCTGATATACCACGGCGGGTTGTTTCGACCTCAGGGAGTTCTGGCATGATAGGGATATCAAGTGTGAGGAAAATTGGTCGTTATAAAAGGTACAATCCGTATCAGATGTACACAATAAATATGCAAAGGATAATGAGTAGTTATGACAGACAGTGTTGAACTCGTCAATGACAAAAGAAGATTTGATACAGAAGACGGTGAGAACATCCTCAGTGCTGCATTGAGGCAGGGTATCGTTATTCCGCATAATTGCCGCAATGGTTTTTGTGGCAGCTGCATGGGCTTGCTGCATGGCGGCAAAGTAGAGTACGAAGGGGATGAAAGACTCCCCGCATTAAGTGAGGAAAAGGAAAAAGAGGGATATATACTCTGCTGCAAGGCAATAACGAAAGGTGATGTTCGGCTGCAAGTAGAAACCATTGACGCCGTAGCAGATATTGAAATAAAAACGTTGCCCTGTCGTGTGAATCGGCTGGAAAAAATGGCTGATGATGTGATGCTGGTTGAATTAAAGCTGCCACCCCATGAAGAGTTTGTATTTCATGCCGGACAATACCTTGATTTTTTGTTGCGTGATGGTCGTCGGCGCAGTTTTTCCATGGCTAATTCTCCCTTGAAGGAAGGTGTTATCGAATTACATATACGGGAAGTCCCTGATGGTTTCTTTACCGGTCAGGTTTTCAATGAAATGAAAGAAAAGGACATGCTTCGAATCCAGGGCCCATTTGGAACATTTATCCTGCGTGATGACAGTAGTCGTCCGGCGATATTGATTGCTGGTGGAACCGGGTTTGCACCTTTGAAAAGTATGCTTGAGAAAGTTAGGGCGGAAGGCTGTGATCGTCCGCTGCAACTGTATTGGGGTGCGCGTGCAGGTAGAGATCTGTACTTTGACAAGCAGCTGAAACAATGGGCAGAGGAACTTGATTGCTTAACCTATTCCCCGGTGTTATCAGAGCCTGAAACGGCAGATGACTGGCCAGGTGCAACGGGGTGGGTGCATGAGGCCGTGCTGGCTGACTTCCCTGATCTGGCTGGACTGGATGTCTATGCCAGTGGCCCGCCACCAATGATTAATGCCATCAAACAAAGTTTTCCTGCTCAGGGACTGGAGCAGGGACGGCTCTATTTTGACTCGTTTGAATATGCCAATGATGGCGAGGGATCATCATGATCAAAATCCGCATCAGGGCCTGGCTGGTTGACACTTTCCGGCTCGATACGTGACTGTACAGGCACTGTAAAATCCTGAGCACGACTACCAAGGCTGTTTTCCAGGCCTGTTTTGTAAGCATGCCTGGCTGCATCCGTTGCACCAAGTGACTCAAATAACCAGCCAAGTTCCAGTATAGCTTCATGACTATCCCCGTTCCGTACTGCCAGCTCGAGGTAACTGCGAGCCATGCCCCACAATTGACTTTTTATGGCCAGCCTCCCCATGCAAAGCATTAGTGGAGTCTCTGTCGGATGATCAGGGAGCCAGGATTCAGCCTGTTTTAATTGCGCGCAGGGATTATCAGTTTTAAGCAGGCCGTAGATTTCTACCAGCTCGTCAGACCATTCCCGCTTCAGCGTATTGCGAATCAGGGTTTCAGCTTCCTGGTGCCTGCCTGACTCTGCCAGGGTACTGCAGTATGCGGCAATGATGTCTGTTTGTTTTCGAAGTTTTTTCGGCAGCATTTTCCAGTTTTTGTCGGCTTCAGCCTCCTCGCTACTGGCTGCCAGCAACCCGGCTGCTGCCTGCGACTGTATAGCCTGCAGTTCTTTTTCTGACAGTGCATGGTATCGATTTGCAGCAGTAAGCACGGTCAGTAGTTCCTGCCATTGTTCAGTCTTTATTAGCAGTTTGATGAGGCTGCGTATGACGGCTGGGTTTGCCGGTGATTGCTGGTGCAGCATACGGGCCGTACCAAGTGCCTGTTCGATTTCTTCTGCCTGTTGCTGCAACTGGCATTGAACCAGCCCGACAGCAGTTAAAGAACCGTCTACGGCAGAAGCGGCGAGGGTGGTCGCTTCGCTGATGTAGTCATCACGTTTTTCCTGATTACTGGTTTGCTGGGCAACCCAGGCGGCGCCAAGCAGGTTGATTTCAGGTTGCGGGCTGTCCGCCAGTCTTCTTGTCAGGAACTTTTCAGCTTGAGGCTGGTGACCGATGATCATTTCCGTGATTCCCTTACGTGTGTCTTCAGTGGCCTGATTGCGGTTACGCTGAGCTTGCCAGCGTCGCAGCCTTGCCGGACTACTAAGTAAATTGTCGAGCAGGCGAAGCAGCAGATAAAAAAGGACGAAAATGGCTAGCAGGCCGAGGATGAATACCATCAACGAGGATTCAAACGACCAGGGTTGACGGCTGATCAGAACATATCCGGGATTATCCGCCAGCATAGTCAGTCCGATACCGGCGGACAGGGCGAGAAAAATGAAGAGCAGAAAGCGCATTATTCCTGGTTACCTTCGGTGACAGACTGCAGGTTGTTGAGTGAGCCGGTGATGTCGGGCAGTGGCGGGGCAGGATCTATAGTGGAGAGATTTTCCAGTTCAGAGAGTACCCATTGGGTCTTCTGGCTAGAGCTGTCAAAATATTCTGTCAGCCATTGCTCAGCCTGTTGCAGGCTAGTTCGATATATGGCCGTGTCGTTGCGCAGCAGGGCAATGCGTGCACTCATTAACAGGGCCTTGCTGTTCTCGCGCAAATAATAATTTTGTTCAGGTGGCAACAGGGGAGCTTCAGAATGGTCGATACGACGTATCCTCACCAGGCTGGACATGTCCTGTCCTAACTGCTGCCAGATAGAAGCGGGTTCATCGCTGCCAGCTGCTGTTTCAGGTTTTTCCGATATCGGAGTCTGGTAGCCAACAGGCAGTTGATCAATGGTATCTTCGACGGCACGCAGGCGGTGGATGGTACCAGCCAGGTCGATACGATTTATCTGTTGCAGGCTGGCTATGTCGCTGGCAATCTGCTTGCGTACCGGCTGTAGTTCTGGATCACCGCCGTCTGCTATGCGTCGGTCGGCAATGCTGAGTGCCGCGAGTGCTCCATCTATATTTCCTGCAAGTGCCAGCTGATCAACGGCAAGCTGCAGCAGTTGATTCACCTCTTCAACTGACCATGTCTGTTGTGTATTTTCAACACGCGTAAACAGTCGCGTCATTGATTTTTTTATAGATTGTGTTTCAGCAGACTGCCGTTCAACTGTTTGTTGCAACTGCTGTTGGCTGCTTTGCTGATCTGTGCGGATAGTTTTCAGGGAACTTTCGAGGCTGCTGATTGCAGAAGAGATTTGTTGAGAGCGGCTATTTTGCGACAGGTACAGGTAGCCGCTGGCTGCCAGGGCAGCGAGTGACAGTAGTACTGCAATGGCCAGTCCGAGACCGCCCTTTCTTGTCTTCGCAGGCTTTACAGAATCCTTCTCGTCACTGCCTGGCTGCAGCTCATCACTCGAATCTTCTATTGCATTGAAAGGCATGCTTTCGTCTACATCACTGCTATCTGTTTCAGTTTTCTTGTTTTTAGTTTTGCTCATCTCAGTTTTTGGCTAGTTCGTGCATCAGGGCGTTTTTACAGCACACTGCTCTGTCACAGATTCAAGTACATCTTCATCATGCGCAGAAGGCAGCAGCACAGGGGTTAATTTGTACCCCAGTTTGCCACACAGTTCCACCATTGTAGATGAAATAACATATAAGAGCGTGCTGTTTAGTCGCGGTAAATCATTTTTGCTTACCATCTGGTAGAGGTTTTTCAGTCCTTCCGCACTGGTCAGAATGATACCGTGCATTGAATTTCTGTCCCATAACTGGCTCAGTACATCGGCATTTATCGATGGGCAGCTGCGCTTATAACACTCAAAATAATCAATCTTTGCACCACGTGAACGCAGTGATTCAGCGAGCTTTTCTCGGCCACCCTGTCCGCGGACAATCAGTATGCGTTTCCCTTTTACTGAGTTCATTAAGGGCTCGGCTAACAGGCCTTCAGAGTTAGCAGTCGTGCTGGAAATAATATTTGCCCTGTAACCCAGGGACTGCAGCTGCTGAGCTGTACCGTTACCGATGGCGGCAATTTGTGTGTATTCGGGCCAGCCGTCCTGTTGCAGCAGGGCAATACCATAAATGGCAGCATTGCGGCTGATAAATATGGCGATATCATAAGTACCCAACTGTCTCGCCTGCTCTAGCAGTCTCTCCTGTTCTGGCATAGCAGTGATTTCAATGACCGGGAAATGGACAACGGTCGCGCCTGCATTTTCGAGAATATCGATCAGTTTCTCGGCCTGGCCTGTTGGGCGGGTGACGACTATTGTGCAGTTTTGTAGTGAGGTTTTTGTCATCTTCTATGTTTGATAGTGTGGTTTTTTTCTTGTCACTATGTGGTGGTTGCTTCCATGTACTGGTTTTTCACAAGTATATGATACTAAAAAGGGTGATTTCTTTTTTTGTTATTTTTATTGAACTGAGCTAAGTTTTTCGCCCTTTATGGGCGAGTTCATTTCTTGTGTACGGACAAAAGAAACAGAACCAAAGAAAAGCCACCCCGTTGTGTTGGCCTACGGCTACTCTGCGCGCTTCAGGCTGAACCGGGCACGGTGAACTCGGGCAGGTGTGGTATATCGACTTACCTGTGCACATCAGAGACCCACAAATGATTCAAGACAAGGCACAGTCCGCTGTTAATGGTTGTTCCCTTAATAAGGGCTGTAACGCAGAATTGAGTCATTTGTGGGT
>JAUWVE010000180.1 GCA_030617565.1 Gammaproteobacteria bacterium
TAATACCGTCTATTACTGATGGCAGAGCATCATTTTTTGAAGCAAAACCTTCTGCCCGGCCGATGATGGCGCAGTTGGTCACTATCAGTGGCACGAAAAGTCCGAGTACGGTATACAGGTTGTACAGCTAGGCATGCATCAGATGCGCAACGATGGTGACAAAACCGGCGATGATTAAAACAAAAATCGGGATGCGGATTTCGTTTGGTATGACTTTCCGTAATGAAGAGACGGCCAGGTTCGATGCAATCAGTACCAGCATGGTTGCCACACCAAGGGCCAGCGCATTGATAACAGTACCTGTAACGGCAAGCAGTGGGCACAGTCCCAGCACCTGTGCCAGGGCCGGGTTATTGTTCCACAGTCCATCCTGAACAATTTTAGAGTAGTCGGTATTTATTTTCTCAGGATTATTCATCGAAAAATACTCCAGGTTCAGCCTCAGCGTACATCATTGCCCTGTGGATAGCTTTGACAACTTTACGGGGTGTAATTGTCGCACCGGTAAACTGATCAAAGATACCGCCATCTTTTTTTACTTTCCAGTTTTCATGAGACGGGTTTTCCACGCTTTTACCCGGAAACTGCTGCAACCAGTCGCTGCGCCGGCTTTCGATGCGATCTCCCAGTCCGGGTGTTTCCAGATGGCTGACTACCCGTACACCAAGGATCCTGCCCTGTCGGTCAATCGCCAGCAGCAGATTGATCGGGCCGCTATAGCCATCCGGTGCTACCACCGGGAAGGCAACGGCAAATATTTCACCCTTGTTGCGTGCACGGTAGATCAGGGCATCTTTTTTCAGTCCAAGTTCTTTATTGGCGGGCAAAACCCGGGTGTCATTGACAATATCATTATCGTGACTGTCTTCCGGGATAATGCTGTTGAGCGCCAGCAGCAGCGCCTGGTATTCACTTTCTACAATGGCATCATGGGTAAAATGATAGACCAGCGTCACCATGCCAATCACAATGACACCGGCAAGGCCCAGTAGGAATCCAGAGCGGCTTATGACACCTGATTTCATGGCTTGCGCTCTTTCTGGTTTTTGGGGTTTATATAGCCAGTGATGCGCGGTTGACTGAAGTGATCTATCAGCGGGGCAGAGAGATTCATCAACAGAACGGCAAAGGCCACGCCATCAGGGTATCCACCCCAGGTGCGAATGATATAGATCAGAAGACCACAGCCAGCTCCGAATATCAGCCGACCTACGGGTGTGGTGCTGGCGGTAACCGGATCGGTGGCAATAAAGAAGGCCCCGAGCATGGTGGCGCCGGCAAATAAATGAAACAACGGTGATAAGTACTGTTCAGGATTGATAAGCCAGAAAACACCGGAAATAATCAGCATTGCCAGTAACAACGAAGCAGGAATCCGCCAGTCAATCAGTCGCCGAAAGAGCAGCCAGAGTCCGCCTGCAAGAAAGGCGACATTGATCCATTCTGTACCGATACCGGACAAGTTACTGAAAATACTGTATTCACTTCTGATCGCCGATAGATTGATCCCCATATCCACTCGCTCGCGGGCTATGTCCAGCGGTGTGGCCAGGCTGATCATGTCCAGATCCATGGATGAAGGCAAGCTGCCGCTGAAGCTGTAACGAAAGGCCTCAAAAAGGCTTAGGGACTGTTCTGCCAGCTCCAGCGGCGGGTTCCAGCGGGTCATTTCCAGCGGGAAAGAAATAAGTAATACCACGTAACCCGTCATTGCCGGATTAAACGGGTTGAGTCCCAGTCCGCCATAGAGCTGCTTGGCAATAATAATGGCGAAGATGACACCGACAGCAATCACCCACCAGGCGGTGTGTGGGGGTAATGCCAGTGCCAGCAGGATTCCGGTCAACAGGGCCGAGCCGTCCAGCAGGGTTGTGAAAACGGGGCGTTGCCGTATAGCCAGGACCAGGCTTTCAGCCAGCAGTGCAAAAAAGGATGCCAGCACGATATTGACCAGTACGCCCCAGCCAAAAAAGATGATATAGACCACGATTCCCGGTATCAGGGCAAGCATGACGTTCAGCATCAGGCGGCTGACACTGGCCTGTGCCGGTGTATGGGGAGAGTAATGTTGTTGCTGGCTGAATTCCATTTTTAAAAGATAAGTTTTATGTTTTACGTATTAGGTATCAGGTGTCCGGGTTTTCGGTGCCACTGTTGCTTTCAGCTTTTTTGGCTTTGGCACGTACCACAGCGGCCTGGATTTCATTTTTTTTGTCTGCGCTTGCGGCTGTTTTCTTTGCCCTGGCGGCGTGTAGAGCCTTTTTCTCTGCCTTTACCCGCTCAAGCCTTTGTATTCTTGCTTCGGTGCGCTCTCGGGCCCGGTCAGATTTAAGGGTTTCCTGTTCTTTCTTCCAGATTTCTGATTTGCCATAGCGGAAGTACTGTACCAGGGGGATATGGCTGGGACAGACAACTGAGCAGCAACCACACTCTATGCAGTCAAATAGATTATGAGTCTGTAATGCATCAAGATTTTTAGATTGAGAGAACCAGTACAGCTGCTGCGGCAACAATTTTACCGGGCAGACCTTGACGCACTCACCACAGCGGATGCAGGGGCGGGTGATGGCCTCAGTAGTGTGGTCCGCAGGGGTTTGCACCAGCAGGCAGTTGCTGGCTTTGACTACCGGTGTGGCATCAGTTTTTAAGGTGATGCCCATCATCGGGCCACCCATAATCAATCGATCGGCATTCTCAGTATAACCGCCGGCCATTTCGATAAGATCGGACATCGGCGTGCCACTCAGTGCCTCAATGTTGCGTGGCGAGCTGACACCTGAACCAGTAACGGTGATGATACGGGAGATTAAGGGTTGCTGATGGTCGAGTGCATGATGTACCGAGGCAGCAGTGGCGACATTGCTGACCACCAGGTCAAGATCCA
>JAUWVE010000215.1 GCA_030617565.1 Gammaproteobacteria bacterium
GGATTGAGCTGGGCATGGCAATCAGTCATATGCATCAGGCAGACATTGCCAAATTTTTTCTGATCATACATTGCTGCGGGATTGCGAGCGGCCAGGGCATTGGTGGGTAGCATGCCTGATGCACTGGCAATACCAAGCAACTGGACAAATTCTCTGCGTGAAAGGTTCATCTATATCCTCCGGATGATGTGTATACGTCTGCTAAAAAAGCATATTCGATTTTATATCGACCTGTTTTTCAAGGGGGTTTTATAATTTTCGCTAATTATTTTGTATTTCGCCTGAACATGTAAAACAACTATGCAGATAATTAAAAAATACCTGTTAAGTAATCTTCGTGTTCTTAATTTTTCCCATGAGGCTAAACATAGCAAACAGACTGCCTGCTGGAAAGGAAAATCCGTTAAGATTTTGTTATTCGATGTCTGACGGCATTTGATTGAGCGAGGAAAAAGACACATCGGTCAGGCTGTCTCCCAGCTCCCCTGATTCACCCCGGCTGCTTTCAAGCTTGATCTTCAGCCGCAGGTCGTTACCGGAATCTGCCGCACGGATAGCATCATCATATTCAATCAAGCCATCCTCAAACAGTTGAAATAACGACTGATCAAAAGTTTGCATGCCGGCATCCGTTGACTTGGCTATAACCCCCCTGATTTCAGACACCCTGCCCTTGAGAATCATCTCTGCAATCAGCGGCGAACGAATCAAAATCTCAATCGCAGGAACACGACCTTCTTCACCACGTTTACGCAGCAATCTTTGCGAAATAATAGCATGCAGGTTCATTGATAAATCCAGATATAGCTGATTATGCCGTTCCTCGGGGAAAAAGTTGAGAATACGCTCCAGTGCCTGGTAGGTATTGTTTGCATGCAGGGTTGCAAGACAAAGATGGCCTGTCTCTGAGAAAATAATGGCCTTTTCCATGGTGTCACGGGTACGGATTTCGCCAATCAGGATTACATCGGGGGCCTGGCGCATAGCATTGACCAGACCAGATTCGAAAGTCTCAGTATCGACCCCGACTTCGCGCTGGGTCACGACACAGTTTCGGTGTTCGTGGATGTATTCAATCGGGTCCTCAATTGTAATGATATGGCCAAAACTGTTCTCGTTCCGGTAGCCTATCAGTGCCGCCAGAGAGGTGGATTTACCAGTGCCTGTACCACCGACAAACAATACCAGTCCACGCTGAACCATGGCAATCTCGCTGAGTACCGGTGGTAGATTTAACTCCTCGAATTTGGGGATACGGGTTTCAATAGTACGCAGCACCATGCCAACCATGCCCTGCTGAACAAAAACATTGACACGGAAACGACCCACTTTTTTCGGGTGGATAGCAAAGTTGCACTCATTATGCGCTTCAAAACTGCGACGTTGATCTTCATTCATTATGCCGTAGGCAAAGCTACGACTTTCATCCGGTGTCAGTGCCTGCTTGGTAACAGGTGAGATTTTGCCATCTACTTTGAGACAGGGTGGAACACCGGCTGTAATAAACAGATCCGATGCATTTTTTAGTACCATTAATTTTAATAGATCAGTAAATACCATGTTAAACTCCGCCTGCCTTGGGTACGCCACCTGCTGATGCCTGGAATTTATTCTTATCCTGCGCTCTGCTACGCGCTTCATCAATATGTACAACTCGATTTCTGACCAGATTCAACAGGCACTGATCCAGTGTTTGCATACCCAGCGCATGGCCGGTCTGGATAGACGAATACATCTGGGCAATCTTATTTTCACGAATCAGGTTGCGTATTGCCGGTGTAGCAATCATGATTTCATGCGCAGCGACGCGCCCGCCACTCAATTTTTTCATCAGTGTCTGCGCAATTACCGCCCGCAGCGACTCAGATAACATAGAACGCACCATTTCCTTTTCAGCTGCAGGGAATACATCCACAATACGGTCAATCGTTTTTGCTGCAGAAGTCGTATGCAAAGTACCGAATACCAGATGGCCTGTTTCTGCCGCAGTCAGTGCCAGCCGGATTGTTTCCAGGTCCCGTAGCTCACCGACCAGGATGATGTCCGGATCCTCACGCAGGGCGGATCGTAATGCCTCGGGGAAACCCAGTGTATGTGTGCCCACCTCTCGCTGGTTCACCAGGCAGCTCTTGCTTGTATGTACAAATTCAATAGGATCTTCTACCGTTAGAATATGATCAGACCGTTCCTCATTAATATAGTTGACCATGGCTGCCAGCGTAGT
>JAUWVE010000202.1 GCA_030617565.1 Gammaproteobacteria bacterium
CTGGAAAGTGCCAACGGTCTGTCGTTAGCCGAGACGTAGACTGTGATAGTCCGTGCCACCGACTTAATTTCCTGCAAATACTGTTTAAATATACCTGCATCGATATCTGGTGCCAGCAACACGACCTGGTTAAATAGAGGCTTATCATCAGGCTCTGTCTGAGCCAACCTGACGAGTGCGAGAAATATGCCGCGAGTACCCAGGCTGTGTGCGGCGAGATTGACCTTACCTGCACCAAAACGTTTGACACTGTTACTCAGTGATTCAACCAGTGGATTGATGCTCCAGTACAGGTCCGACTCATCACGGGTGTAATTCAGCAATGAACCATCAGATGGCCAGCTAAAGAGCAAAAGCCTTCCTTCAAGTCCCAGTGATTCCTGAAAATACGAGGACCGTTTGCATGCCTTCTCAAAGCTGATGTAGAAGCCATGCGTATAAAGAATCGGTTCTTGTCCATGTGACGTTTGCTCGATATCCTGCCAGAGACCTTTGACGGTTGTTTCTCTGATTGCTTCCAGCTTTTCTCTGTCTTCAGGTATAAAGTACGGGACTCTTTCCGCAATAGGTCTTAATGTCTTGATTGGCGTGCTGGATACATCACAGTATCCAGCATGCTCAGTACTGCGCTCATCACCAAAATGTTTCGAAGTTTTTTTACTGCCTGTTTTGTTTCGAACTGTGATGAAAGGAACTGTGCGATGCACTGCGTCACCCCCACGAGTTATAGCACCTGAGGGTTTTTTGGCGTCAGCTTTTGTCTGGCTATAACAATCCAGGCTAAATATAACCAACAGAGAGAAGAGAAGAATTAATCGCATGAACGCTTAGCCCCCTTCTGTATTTCCAAGCGGTTCCTGCTCGAAGGTATTCATTGCCGGATCAGCAGGTTTTACAGGCCTTGTTCCCGGCATCATCTCGAAATCCGGGGTGAAATGGACCAGCATGGGTATCAATTTTTCGTACACATCACGGTTGCCTTTAAGTTTCGCCTTGCCAGCCTTGATTTGATCATCGAAGCTGATTGCCCCCATCATTATCTGCACCAGATCAGAGCGAGAGATGGTTATCGTCAGATCGGCATCTGCGGCCTGGTAGCCCTTGATGTTGGTCAGTGTTGCGTTGCTCAGCTCGACAATGAACTTCTCATCGTTGTCAGGCGTGACCAGGTTGATTTTGAACTCGTGACCTTCCGCCTTCTTGCTGTCAAGGCGCACGCCAAGGAAGTCCAGCCACAATTCAGTGTCCATGGCTCTAATCATGTCCGGGCCGGATGTTTTTGGTATCGCACCGCCAGGGATACCGTTGCGCAGTTCGAAAGCAGCTGCCAGGTAGGCGTTGCGTATGCTCGAACTTTCCTGCTGATAGCCAAGCTGTTCAAATACCTCGGCCAGCAGGTCTTTGGCAGGCTGGTTCTGCGGATCAGCGTATACCAGCTTATTCAGTATCTCCTGAGCGTAACGATACTTACCCTGTTTATAAAGCTCCTGGCCCTTTGCCATGATCGGTTTTGCGCCTCCCATCATTTCCACATATAAGGGTGCGGAGTCCTCCGGTGACAGCGGAAGCAGTGTGGTCGGGTTTCCATCCCAGAAACCCAGGTAGCGATTGATCACTGCCCTGCTGTTGTTACCCACATCGCCGTGATAACTACGCCCCGCCCATTGTTGCTGAAGACTGGCTGGCACTTCATAGACATTATGGATCTGGTTAATGGTAGTTCCCTGGTTTGCCAGGTGCAGTACGCCATTGTTCAGGTGTGCATACGTGTCACGCTGCGCTCGCAGCACCTCCTGGATCCTCTCGTTACCCCAGCGAGGCCAGCTGTGGGAGGCAAACATCACTTCGGCATCCTGCCCGAACATATATAAGGCATTGTTTATTTGCTTGGACCACTCGAGTGCATCGCGAACCAGCGCACCACGCAGGGTGTAGATGTTATGGATAGTACCGGTAACGTTCTCGGCCGCCCAGAAGGCCTTGAGGTCGGGGAACCAGGTGTTCATTTCTGCCGGGGCTTCGGTACCCGGTGTATTCTGGAACACCATGCGTACGCCATCAACCGTCAGTTCCTCAATGTCGTCTTCGATAATGACTGTTGGCTGAATAAGTCCGCTATTCCCCGCCGCCACATTCTTACCGATGGCCTGGTCCACATGACCCAGAGGATCACGAGGCAACAGCACGCCATACTGGAAGAACATCCGCCGGTTCATGGCGTTGCCTGCATAGATATTCTCGGAGATCGCGTGATCCATAAAACCGACCGGTGCAATGATTTTGACCTTGCCGCTGTTCACGTCGGCCTCGTCGACTACACCGCGCACGCCACCAAAATGATCACCATGGGAGTGCGAATAGACGACTGCAACCACGGGGCGCTCTCCGAGCTGCTCGTTGATGAATTTCAGCGCCGCAGCTGCCGTCTCTTTTGTGGTCAACGGGTCGAAAACGATCCAGCCATGATCGCTTTTGATGAAGCTGATATTGGCCAGGTCAAA
>JAUWVE010000141.1 GCA_030617565.1 Gammaproteobacteria bacterium
GTTTGTAGTATTATATTCGCTACTTATTCTTTAGTACGTTCATTTATACTATAAATTGCATTAAATTTCATTGCTCTAAATCAATTTGCTGTGCCCCTTGAGGTAGTGCAAAAAATTACGCACCGGATAACAGAAAATGCAAATACAGGAAAGAGGGCTGTATAGCGGCAGCAGTTTCATGTACTCCGGGTAGTCATATTATTATGCTGACATAATGTGGTCACGAACTACTTCAATCACACGTTCACCATAGTGTTCCAGCTTGTGCTGGCCAATCCCCGGGATATCCAGTAATGCAGCTGTGTCTCCGGGTCGATGCTGTGCAATTGCTGCCAGTGTAGTGTCGTGGAAAATCACATAGGGCGGGACACCCTGGGCATCAGCGAACTCTTTACGTAAGCTGCGTAAATCACTAAACAACGGTTGATCTTCATCCAGTATCTCAGCAGTCTGGCGCCTTTTTCTTCTGCCAGTGCTTTTATCTGCCATGCGTTGTCGTCTAAGTTTAAGCCCTGTCTCACCTCGCAGTAGTGGCCGGCATTTTTCCGTCAGGCGTAATGCGCCATAGCCTTCGGGGTCTACTTCCAGGTAACCCAGTGCGATCAATTGGCGATACAAGGTCCGCCAGTGCTGCATGCTGTCGTCTGCACCAATACCAAAGGTAGACAGTAAATCATGTCCATGGGCCTGAATCCTCTCATCCAGCTTGCCACGCAGGATATTGATCAGATAGTTGACACCGAACCTCTGTCCACTTCGATAGACACAGGATAGCGCCTTTTGAGCCGCTTCGCTGGCATCCCATAGCTCAGGGGGTGACAGACAATTATCGCAATTGCCACAGGCTTCAGTCAGTGTTTCACCAAAGTATGCAAGCACGGTCTGCCTGCGACAGACTGCCGACTCGCACAGTCCCAGCATGGCTTCAAGTTTTTGCATGGAAACACGTTTGTAGGTATCCGCCGCTTCACTGGATTGCATCATCTGGCGCAGCGAAATAACATCCTGCAGCCCATAGTTCATCCAGGTATTAGCCGGCAGACCATCCCGTCCGGCACGGCCGGTTTCCTGATAATAGGCTTCGATACTCTTTGGCAGGCTGAGATGTGCAACAAAACGGACATCAGGCTTATCGATCCCCATACCAAAGGCAATCGTTGCAACAATAATGACCTCCTCTTCCCGCAGAAAACGCTTTTGATGCTGTTGCCGCAAACTGTCACTGAGCCCTGCATGATAAGGCAAAGCAACACGCCCTTTACCGCTTAGCCACTCAGCAACTTGCTCTACCTTTTTTCGAGAAAGACAATAGACGATACCCGCATCATGCGGGTGTTCCTTTTCAAGAAACTGCCACAACTGATCCCGGCCTTTGTGCCCTTCTACTATCTGGTAGCAAAGATTCTCGCGGTCAAAGCTGCTGATAAAAGTGCTGGCCTGATGCAGGTCCAACTGACTTATAATTTCATTTCGCGTTGTTTCATCGGCTGTGGCTGTCAGAGCAATACGCGGTACATGGCTAAAACGCTGATGCAACAGAGACAATCGCTGATATTCCGGACGGAAATCATGCCCCCATTGCGATACACAATGTGCCTCATCAATAGCAAATAGCGCTATCTGGCAACGCTCTAACAGGCTGAGCGTGTATTCATTAAGCAGGCGTTCCGGAGCGATATACAGAAGATCCAGTTCATCATTGGCAAGCGCCCTTTCAATCTCCCGCTGGCTTTCCCGATCAAGCGTGGAATTGATAAATGCACAGGAAATTCCCAGCTGTTTCAAGGCATCAACCTGATCCTGCATCAGTGCAATCAACGGTGAAATGATGATACCGGTTCCAGGCCGGCAGATCGCAGGTATCTGATAGCACAAGGATTTCCCACCACCGGTGGGCATCAGTGCCAGCGCGTCGTTACCTGCTAACAGGGTTTGAATGATATCTGCCTGATTATGACGGAAATCGTCATAACCGAAGGTTTTGCGTAAGATTTCCAGTGCCTGTTCCATGGCGGTGGAGAATGCCTTTATGTGGTTAGGACTGCAAGTCCAGTTTTTTCTTATATCGCCCTTCCCGTACTCGACAACCCCAAAGGGGAATAAAGATCAAAACCGGTGCTGAAAACTTTGCTGAGTACAACACAAATAGCCACTGATGACCCTGAGCCACCTTTAGAGGTATGTATCTGAATGACAGAGAGTCTGGACAGCTATTCCAATATATTAACGAAATTCTAGCATGATCTGGCCCGATGCCTGACCATTCAGCCTGATAGCGTCGTCTATGATATTAAGCTGCACCTGACGTAACTGCAGAGATGCCATATCAAGATTTACATTATCTGGTGTGATATTGTTAAACACGGTCAGCAGGCGCTCCTTCCATTGATTCATTCGCTGTTGTAATTGCTGGTTTGCCGCGGCTTCCAATACCTTGCGAATAACGCCGGAGAAGAGCTTAGCCTCTGGTTCAAGCAACGGATCCTGAGGTGTATAGGTGTAATCCAGGTTTTCCAGCTGAAACTGCTGTTTTACCGGCGAAAAAATCATCTTTGCCTTAATGACCACTTTGCCGGCAGCATAACCACTTAACATCGTATTAACAAGAATTTCCTGCCCTTGCCCACCCAGTTCTATCATTTCGATGCCAGCCTGGTGGCCCCCTATACTAATTGACTCACCTGCCAGTCGCTCGGTAATAGCCAGATTGAGATCCACATAGTTCAAATCGACAGCCAGCTGCAGATTTAGTCCTGCCGAACGGGGGTAAAATCGCATGAGCGATGGCAAAGGCTGATGCCGGGTGGCAGGTTCTGTACCGGTTACCACTTTCGGTAACATCATCATGGCAAGATGTGCATCCACGCTATCGCCATGGCCTGCCAGGGGTGATAGTGCAATCTCCCTGGGGCTTAATAACAACCACTGGTCTCCCCAGAGTTGCACCGGTTCCTGCAACAGGAACCAGATCTGCTCCGCCTGCTGACGGATTGCATTCAGGCGCGGGGCCAGCATCATCAGTGCGTTACGCATCTTGTTCTGTAACTGTTTCTGAAATTCCCTTTCTATGAGCGGTGTCACGTCGATGTCTGCAATCGTCATTTCACAACGATCTGGAAAACGGGTTGGCATGACCCGGAATTCCGGCCGAAGCATCCAGTCAGGTTCCCAGCCCAGGCGGATCTCAATGCCTATTACCGCCTGACGCGGCGCTTCGTTCACGCCACAACTGGATTTCAGATTCAATGCACCAAGCACCTTTTTATGGGCTTTGATCCAGTAACGGACATGTGCCTGGACCAGCAAAACATCTCCCTGCATGGTGAAATACAGTGGTCCTCTCCATGCACGGTATTTGGTCCTTATGCCGTATATCTTCTTCCAGTCGCGCCAGTTCCCAACCTGCAAGGGCATTTCCTGTTCTGCTGCCTCAAATAAGTGGCCAAGCGATATTCGAATGGGTATCTCAACAATTGAAGGTGATTGTGCAAACGGTCCTTGCCCGGCAACAGCTTGTGCTGGCACTGCGTTTGACAGGATCAGAGAAAAGATTAGAAGGAGAGGCGGTGGGATAAAAACGTTAAGCATGGAGCTGACATTTCTTTCACTAGCGGCTTGTTCACCACGCATTGCTCGTTTCGCCATCTCGGGCGGCTGAGCGGACAGAGCACCAAACCAGGTAACGATCAGGCCACCACCTGGCCTGTCGTGTTCCCTGATTTATCGCCGCCAGCCAACATTATGTCGACTGTCGCAAGAAATGCTAGTAGTTTCATATTCAAGATTTCTAGTGCCTGCTCCATGGCATGGGAGAATGCCTTTTAGGGCTTGAGACTACAAGTGCAGTTTCTTATTTTTTTACTGGCGCACAGATGGATTCATTTCACTTTTATTCTTTAGCTTGAATTAAGCCGAGTTTTTCGTCCTTCATGGACGAGTTCATTTATGGAGGCCTTCCATAGTCTTCACACTATGCGCCAGGATTCGCCTGACAGCGACAATTCAAATATAGCCATTTACACCGGGGACTCTTTCAGAACTTCAGTAAAATCACCTGTTGCTGGAGGTCGAAGAAAT
>JAUWVE010000031.1 GCA_030617565.1 Gammaproteobacteria bacterium
CAGACAGGGCAATGCCCTGTGCTGGAAAACTGCAGGCGGTTCAGGTTTCAGGGGCTCAAGAAAGAGTACTCCTTTTGCTGCACAGGTCGCCGCAGAACATGCCGGAAAAGATGCCAGAGACATGGGTGTCAAACACCTTGAGGTTCGTGTCAAAGGCCCTGGGCCTGGCCGTGACTCAGCTATACGCGCACTCAATTCTGTAGGATTCGAGATCAGTAATATCTCGGATGTTACCCCTATCCCTCATAATGGCTGCCGCCCGTCAAAACGGCGCCGCGTCTAATCATCCGGAGATTTAACAGTGGCAAGATATATAGGATCAGTCTGTCGTTTATGCCGTCGTGAAGGTGGTAAACTTTATCTGAAAGGCGAGCGCTGCTTTACAGACAAATGTGCAGTTGAAAAGCGTGCATACCCACCCGGACAACATGGGCAGCGACGCACACGTGTATCGGATTATGGTCTTCAGTTAAGAGAAAAGCAGAAGTTGCGCCGTATTTACGGGGTGATGGAAAAGCAATTTCTTGACTACTACAAAGAAGCCGATCGAATTAAAGGTTCAACAGGTGATAACCTGCTGAAGTTGCTGGAAGGTCGTCTGGATAACGTTGTTTATCGCATGGGCTTCGGCACTTCAAGAGCAGAGTCACGCCAACTATTGCGCCATAACGGCATACTTGTAAATGGTAAACGTCTTAACATCCCTTCTTACCAGGTGCGCCCGAGTGACGAAATTACTTTATCAGAATCAGCTAAACAGCAGATTCGTGTCACAGCCGCACTTGAAGCAGCAGAACAACGCGGCGTTGCCGACTGGCTTGATGTTGACTTTAAGGCGATGAAAGGCGTTTATCGTGTTACTCCGGATCGCAGTGACCTGCCAGGTGAGATCGACGAGTCTCTCGTTATCGCACTGTACTCGAAGTAATTAGACAAGTAAGTAATTAAAGTCTCAGCCCACACAAGAGGGAATGGAATGTCAGATTCAGTTATAGATTTTCTGAAGCCACGTTTTGTTGATGTCACAAAAGTTGATGACAATCATGCACGCGTAACTATCGAGCCGCTGGAACGCGGGTTCGGATTTACCCTGGGTACAGCCCTGCGCCGCATCCTGCTGTCATCCATTACCGGTTATGCAATTTCAGAAGTAAAAATTACCGGTGTCGATCATGAATATGACAACATCGAAGGTGTACAGGAAGATGTACTGGAGATTCTGATGAATCTCAAGAGCGTTGCTCTTTCTCTTGAAGGTAGAGAGAGTGCAAAACTCCATATAAAGAAAAAGGGCCCCGGTAAATTAACCGCGGGTGATCTTGCTACCGAGCATGATGTAATGATCGCCAACCCTGATCTTGTAATCGCCCATATCAACAAAAATGTTGAATTGGAGATGGAACTTGATGTAACCCAGGGCAGGGGCTATCACACGGCTGTTTCACGCAAGAATGATGAAGAAACAACCAGTATCGGTGTAATCAGGCTTGATGCATCATACAGCCCGGTGCGTCAGGTATCATACGATGTGGATTCAGCCCGCGTAGAACAGCGTACTGATCTTGATAAACTCATTTTCACACTTGAAACAAATGGTACGGTTGATCCGGAGCAGTCAATTCGTATGGCGGCTACCATTCTTTATGACCAGATTTCAGTGTTTGTTGATCTGAAAGTCAAAGAACCGGAGCCGGAAGAGCCGGAAGAGCCACCGATAGATCCAATCTTACTGCGTCCAGTCGATGATCTTGAGCTGACTGTCCGCTCTGCAAATTGCCTGAAGGCCGAAAATATATTTTATATCGGTGACCTGGTTCAGCGCGATGAAAGCGAGCTGCTGAAGACACCGAATTTAGGTAAGAAATCATTAACAGAGATAAAGGACGTTCTGGCACAGAATGGACTTTCTCTTGGCACCAAACTTGAAGTATGGCCACCTGCATCACTGATTCAAAGCAGTGATGAAGAAGCGGCTACTGGATTGTAGAGGTTACAGATATGCGACACCGTAAAAGTGGAAGAAAGTTGAATATGACCAGTGCTCATCGCAAGGCCATGTTCAAAAATATGTCAGTATCACTTCTTCTTCATGAAGAAATACGTACAACATTGCCAAAGGCAAAAGAACTGCGCCGACATGTAGAGCCATTAATTACATTGGCTAAGACTCCTACGGTTGCCAATCGCCGACTGGCTTTTTCACGCTTACGTGACCGTGATATGGTTAGCAAGTTATTTGATGATCTTGGCGTACACTTCAAAGATCGTCCCGGTGGTTACCTGCGTATTCTAAAGTGTGGATACCGTCCAGGTGACAAGGCCCCTATGGCCATCGTACAGATGGTGTCACGCGAAAAAGTTGATGCAGAAGGTGAAGAAAGCTCGGCTGACTAAACATCTGACAGTAACATCATAACAAAAAAAGGCCATGTACTTAGTACATGGCCTTTTTTTTGTTATTCTTCTGGTTGACAGCGCTTGCGTATGTGAATACTCTCAATTTCCTGCATTACATTTTTTATGGTATCAATGGAGGTGGTCAATGATCACATATGATGAACTAAATACACAAAATGACTCGATAACCGAGCTTTCCAACGTGCTTCTGTATCTGTTCAAAGAACGTTCAATGTGCGACACAGGTGCTTGTTGTGAACTTTTTGAGCGCTATGTAGAGAAGGTGAAATCCCATATAGATCTGGTAGATAAGAATCTGTATGGAAGCTTACTCAATGATTCGAATCCTGATATACGAAATCTGGTTAAAAACTTCATGTCGGGCTCACAGGAAATTAAAAAGCTGATTCGCGCATATACCCGGCAATGGTGTCCTCACAATCGCACTGATAAACTAGTAATCGGTGATCATGAGCGTTTCCTCAAGGAAACCGAGGGCATGTTCGAAATGATTCTGCAACGTATTCAGGATGAGACTGAAAAGCTCTATCCATTGATTAGAAAGGCTAGCGGTGACCTTGATACCGCTGCGTAATATTGCCGTGCATTCTTCTGAACCTGACTGATTCCCCGGTCCCGCTGGGCTTTTATAATTTTACCATGATTGCCCTGCTTACCGATTTTGGTCTGGATGGCTTGTATGTAGGGCAGATGCATGCCCTCCTGGCGACTGACTTACCCGGTGTTCAGGTCATCGACCTTTGCCACACAATACCTGCTCAGGATATACGTTCTGCAGCATACCTGATACCTGCCTACACCCGCCACTTGCCACCGGCCACTATCATAATCTGCGTTGTTGATCCCGGGGTGGGCGGAAAACGGCCACATGCTGTCTGTAAAGCCGGCGACCGTTGGTACATCGGCCCCGATAATGGCCTGTTTGACGTACTTGAGCAGCATGCTCTTAGCTTCAGCAAATATCATTTTAACTGGCCTGGTCAGGTCAGCAACAGTTTTCATGCCCGTGATGTCTACACTCCTGCCGCCTGCCTGCTTGCAGAATCTGCTACGCCGGATATTTTACAGGCGAAGCAGGTAGAAACTGAAAAGCTGAGATTTAAAGCAGATTTAAATGAAGTTATCTATTTTGATCATTTTGGTAATGCAATTACCGGTTTTCGCAGCACAAGCTTGAGCAACGACACAACGATACGCATTAATGGCCATGCTTTGATTTCGGCACGGACATTCTCGGATATAGATAAAGGGAAAAGCTTCTGGTATGAAAATGCCAATGGCCTGGTTGAGATAGCCGCAAATCAGGGCAGTGCGAGAGATCGGCTAGGGCTGAAACTGGGTGATTCGTTCAGTATAGACTGATGTCTTAAGTTCCAAGTTCCAAGATTCAAGATTAAAGTTCCAAGATTCAAGATTAAAGTTCCAAGATTCAAGATTAAAGTTCCAAGGGGAAAGGGGAAAGGGGAAAGGGGAAACTGTTTTAGTCTTTTGTGGGAGGCGCGCCCTCGCGGCGAATGATCCTTGTACAATCCTAAATACCTTGCCCCTGGGCGGGCCTCCCACAAAAAAACAATCAAAGTGATATTCAATCTTTAATCCTTCGCCTTCAGCCTGATATTCTTTACGCTGCCGTTTTTTTGCCTTTTTCCAGCAGCGGTTTCAAATATACACCGGTATAGGATTCACTGACCTCACAAATCTGCTCCGGTGTGCCTGAAGCTATAATTGTTCCGCCACCCATACCCCCTTCGGGACCAAGATCGACAACCCAGTCAGCGGTTTTGATGACGTCGAGGTTATGCTCTATCACAATGATGGTATTTCCCTGGTCGCGCAGGCGATGCAGGACAGTGAGTAACAGCTCAATATCCTGAAAATGCAGCCCCGTAGTGGGTTCATCAAGGATGTACAGTGTTTTTCCCGTGCCACGTTTGGATAGTTCACGAGACAACTTTATGCGCTGCGCTTCACCACCTGAAAGGGTTGTTGCGCTCTGGCCGAGGCAGATATAACCCAGCCCGACATCCATCAGGGTATCGAGTTTGCGCTTGACCACCGGGATGGCCTGAAAAAAATCTGCCGCTTCCTCGATACTCATTTGCAGGACTTCCTGAATGGATTTTCCCTTAAAGGTAATGTCCAGGGTCTCTCTATTGTAACGTGCGCCGCGGCAGCTGTCGCAGGGTACGTAGATGTCCGGCAGGAAGTGCATTTCTACCTTGATCAGGCCATCACCCTGACAGGCCTCGCAGCGCCCGCCTTTGACATTGAATGAGAAACGACCGGGTTTATAGCCCCTGGCACGAGCTTCCGGGGTGTTGGCGAACAGTTCCCGTATCGGCGTGAACAGGCCCGTGTAGGTGGCCGGGTTCGAGCGCGGCGTACGGCCAATCGGGCTTTGATCGATATCGATGACTTTATCGAAGTGTTCCAGGCCCTCTATGGTGTCATGTGGGGCAGGTTCAAGGCTGCTGCCGTTCAGATAAACCGCAACAGCGGGGTACAGGGTATCATTGATCAGAGTGGACTTTCCCGAACCGGAAACGCCGGTGATGCAGGTCAGCAGGCCGACCGGAATGGATGCATCAATCTTGCGCAGGTTGTTGCCACTGGCACCTTTGATGATCAGCTGCTTTTTCCTGTCCGGTTTTGTTCTTTTAGCGGGGACGGCAATGGACAGTTCACCTGACAGGTATTTTCCGGTCACCGATGCAGGGTTGTTGAGGATATCCTCAGGCGTGCCCTCGGCGACGATGTGGCCACCGTTTACGCCTGCACCGGGGCCGAGATCCAGCACATGGTCGGCACTGCGTATAGCCTCTTCATCATGTTCAACGACGATTACCGTGTTGCCGAGGTCGCGTAACTGCAGCAGCGTAGCCAGCAGGCGGGAGTTGTCACGCTGGTGCAGGCCGATTGAAGGTTCATCCAGCACATACATCACTCCGACCAGGGCCGAGCCAATTTGTGATGCCAGGCGGATACGCTGGGCTTCGCCACCGGACAGGGTTTCAGCCGAGCGGCTTAATGAAAGGTAGCCGAGGCCGACATTGGCCAGAAAACCCAGTCTTTCGGAGATCTCCTGGGTAATACGGTGGGCGATTTCAGCTCGTGATCCTTCGAGTTTTAATTTCCTGAAGTAGTCTACCGTCTGATCGATGGGTAGTGCGGAGATGTCATGTATTGCCATATCACCGATGAAAACGTGACGTGATTCTTCACGCAGACGGCTGCCATTGCATTGCTCGCAGCAATGTACCGATAGATAGCGTGCCAGCTCATCACGCACCGCATGAGATTCCGTTTCTTTGTAACGTCGCTCCATGTTAGGTATGACACCCTCAAAAGCATGAGTACGACTTTGTCCGCGCATGCTTTTGTAATGGAATGTTATCTTTTCCCTGCCGCTGCCATACAGCAGAACTTTCTGAATCTTTTTTGGCAGATCCTCAAAAGCGGTCTCGATGCTGAAGCCATAGTGCTCTGACAGGTTGTTTAGCAGGTTGAAGTAGAAGCCATTTCGCCGGTCCCAGCCGGCAATGGCGCCACCCACCAGGCTTAAAGACTTATCACGAATTACACGCCTGGGGTCAAATAACTGGCGTACCCCCAGGCCATCACATCCTGGACAGGCACCTGCCGGGTTATTGAACGAGAACAGCCGCGGCTCGAGCTCGGACAGGCTGTAACCGCATTTCGGGCAGGCATAGCGGGCTGAAAAGACCTGGCTGGTTTCCTTGCCACCTTTGGGCTGCGTCAACACATGCACCAGGCCGTCACTCAGTTCCAGAGCGGTCTCAAAGGATTCGGCAAGTCTCTGTTCAATTCCCTCGCGTACTACCAGTCGATCAACTACTGCCTCAATAGTGTGCTTGTTGTTCTTCTTTAACTCCGTGGCAAATTCTAGTTCCGTAACGACGCCGCCAATACGCGCACGAATAAAACCCTGAGCGCGTAGCTGATCAATAATCTGGGTATGTTCTCCTTTGCGTTCCTGAATGACCGGTGCCAACAACAGCAAACGATCACCCTCATCCATTGCCATTACCTGATCGACCATCTGGCTGACAGTCTGAGCCTTCAACGGCAGATCATGGGTCGGGCAACGCGGCTCACCGATGCGCGCAAACAGCAGGCGCAGGTAGTCGTGGATCTCGGTTACCGTGCCGACCGTTGAGCGCGGGTTATGCGAGGTGCTCTTCTGCTCAATGCTGATAGCAGGGGAGAGTCCCTCGATATGATCAACATCCGGTTTTTCCATCAGCGAGAGAAATTGCCGTGCATAGGCTGACAAAGATTCAACGTAGCGACGCTGACCTTCCGCATAGATGGTGTCGAAGGCCAGCGACGACTTTCCCGAGCCGGAAAGGCCGGTAATGACAATGAGCTTGTTGCGTGGCAGATCCAGAGAAATATTCGCCAGATTATGCATGCGTGCGCCACGGATGCTGATGTATTTCATTTCTGAATTATTACTCTTTAAGGATTTGATTGTTGAACCGCAAAGACGCGAAGACGGCCAGGGATTAATAGATCAATTACATGGATTATATTGTTTTTTTAGCGTCATAGCGCCTTTGCGGTTCAGATAGTGTGGTATTTATATTTCCTGATGAATAAACGGCGTGATCAGAGTAAAATCCCCGCTTTTAACTTTCTGTGGCTTATTCTTCGTATATTGCTGTGCAAGAACTGTAGGTTCGAATTTATTCGAACAAAGCTGTATTTGTTTAAGCTGTCGTCTGCGAATGAATTCGCACCTACTACAATGTTCAGATTAGGCTTGGCAATTAGATGTGACACTGAAAATATTATGAGCAGGGCATGAAAAAGAGACGCAGCACAGGCACCCCGATGACATCACTGGAACGCCGCGCAGTCAGTGCGCTGGCGGGCGTCTTCGGCCTGCGCATGCTGGGCCTGTTTCTGATCCTGCCGGTTTTTGCCCTCTATGCTGAAGAGCTGCAGGGCAATACAGCATTTTTGACCGGTGTGGCGATTGGTGCGTATGGCCTGACGCAGGCCATATTTCAGATCCCTTTTGGTCTGATGTCAGATAAATTTGGCCGCAAACGGGTGATCGCTGGCGGGCTTTTGATATTTGCCATCGGCAGTGTGGTGGCCGCCATGGCAGACTCTATCACTGGTGTCATTGTCGGTCGTGCGCTGCAGGGCACAGGAGCTATTGCTGCCGCCGTTATCGCACTGGCCTCCGACCTGACCCGTGAAGAACAGCGCACCAAAGCGATGGCTATCATCGGCATGACGATTGGTTTTTCCTTCTTTGTTGCATTAATGCTGGGGCCGTTACTGGATCGAAGCATCGGTGTACCCGGAATATTCTGGCTGACAGCTGTACTTGCCATCGCTGCCATCATCGTTGTTTACAAGGCCGTTCCCACACCTGTCGCTAGCCATGTTCCATTGGGTGGCGAGACCAGCCTGAAAAAACAATTTTCAATAATTCTTAAAGACAGCCACCTGCTGCGTCTGGATTTCGGGATTTTCAATTTACACCTGGTGCTGATGGCTTTTTTTGTTGCCGTTCCCTTTACACTGGTTGAATCTCTTGATATTCAGCGTGAATCACACTGGAGTGTCTACCTGCCCGTGGTCTTGCTGTCTGTTTTTTTGATGGCACCGCTGGTCATGATGACCACCCGAAAAAAACGTATCCCGAAGATTTTTCTGGTTGGTATCGTGCTGCTGCTGGTAGGTGAGTTGATGTTTGCTTTTGGCGCTCAGTCGACAACCTGGTTTCTCCTCGGAATGGTGATCTGGTTCACCGGTTTTAATACCCTGGAATCACTGATGCCCTCGTTAGTTTCACGTCTTGCCCCGGTGCAGAATAAGGGTGCGGCAATTGGTGTCTATAACAGCGCAGAATTCTTTGGCGCCTTTCTCGGCGGTGTGCTGGGTGGCCTGGTGCTGGGTGCCTATGGCACTCAGGGGGTGTATCTGATGTGTGCAGGGTTGATAGTTGTCTGGCTTTTGATCATGCTGCCGGCGAAACCACCTAAATTGCTTGATACCCGTGTGCTGCGCATCGTAGATCTTGAATCACAGGGCAAGACTCTGGCGTCAGAATTGTCGGCTATAGAGGGTGTAATAGAAGTCATCATCATGGCCCCGCAGGGTGTAGTATACGTAAAGGTCGATTCAGAATTGCTCGATCCTGCTGCACTGGACAAGTATGAGACAGCTGCGAGTAATTGATATACTATGGACAGCTGATTTTTATTAATAGTTATTTAAAACAAGGTTTCAGGGACAGGAAACCGCAAATGAGGACTAAAAGGAGATACTGGCAATGGCACGAGGAGTGAACAAGGTAATTCTGGTTGGAAATCTGGGCAAGGATCCGGAAGTCCGTTTTGCCCCCAGCGGCAGCGCGATGGCTAATATTACAGTCGCAACCACCGAGTCATGGAAGGACAAGCAGACCGGAGAGAAGCAGGAAAAAACAGAATGGCACAGGGTAGTTTTCTTTAACAGGCTGGCTGAAATTGTTGGTGAATACCTGAAAAAGGGTAGCCAGGTCTATATCGAAGGCCGTTTGCAAACGCGCAAATGGCAGGGCCAGGACGGTCAGGACCGCTACACTACTGAAATTGTGGCGAGCGAGATGCAAATGCTGGGAGGAAGGCCCGGAGGCGGTGGCGACACAGCCTGGAATACACAGCAGCAGGCGGCTCCGGCGCAGCAGCAGGCTGCACCTCAGGCGAGTACACCGCCGAGTGATGATTTTGATGATGACGTACCGTTCTAGGGTCTGCGCGACTGGCGTTTATTTACCGTTCTGAGGTTTTTTGTAGGAGCGTCGCTCGGCGCGATTTTTTGTTTTCTGTGGGTGATTCCAGCTTTTGATTTCGCCCTTTATGGGCGAGTGACTTTTCTTTACTTGTCTAAAGAAACACACCAAAAGAATATCAAGGACACCCGCATGCCTGCCCTTCGGGTTCCCTGTGATGCTCAATCGAGCCGGCGGGATGTGAAACTCGGGCTACGCCCTCAGACAACACATCCCGAAATCTCCGACTCAATCTGCGCTTCTCGGCAAGCCTGAACGGGATTTTGAGGTCAACATCAAGACCTAAGACCTAAACCAGGGTATTGTTAATGACCAGAACACAATCTCACAGCAATTTGATACATCGGTTTCCAGCATTGGCGGCAGGCTTGTTCCTGGCCTCTATATTGTCTGCCTGTGTTCAAGGTGATAGTACAGATGATCGTCTGTCTAAAATTGAACCCGGTGTCGCAGAGCAAGCCATGCAAGCAGCAGACGTCTCTGCTGAAAAATTGCCGGCATTATCCTCTTTTCAGCCTGCTGCAAACAAGGCAAAAGTGTTGTTTGAATTGCCGGTTTGGGAGCAAACGCCAGCAGAAATCGATACATCGGCTACCACTGCGATGGCAGCAGGGGATAGACAGCTGGATGCCATTGCCGCACTGTCAGTGGAGGCAAGTGACTTCGCTAACACCATCGCCGCTCTGGATGATGCCTTCTACGAAGTGCTTAATGTCAGTGACCGCATTGATGTCATCAGAGAAACAAGTCCGGACGAGGCGATGCGGGATAAGGCATTGGAAGCCAGTAAGAAGATTCAGGCCTGGTATGTGGCGGCGGGATTCAGGGAGGACGTCTATAAAACAGTAGCTGCCTATGCGGAAACCCGGCCTGAGCTTGAAGGGGAAGATGCCATGCTGTTTAAAGAAACCCTGCGTGACTATCGTCGCAATGGCATGGCCCTGCCAGAAGAAAAACGTCAGCGACTGAAAGAGTTGAAAACTGAGCTGAATGATATGAGTCTGGAGTTTGCCACCAATATCACAGATGCCAAAGTGACCGTTGAATTTACGGCGGATGAATTAGCGGGTATGCCGGAAGATTTTCTCACTAATATGGAATTGAAAACGGATAAAGGGACGTACAAAGTAAAAGCCAATGTCAGCTGGCAGTACATTGCTGTCATGCAGAATGCCAGCAGCGAAGAGACGCGAAAAAAACTGGTGACGGTACGTTCAAACCGGGCAAAGGAAAAAAATATTCCGCTGTTCACAAAAATGCTGAAAACCCGGGCGCAGATAGCCGAGTTGCTGGGTTATGAAAACTGGGCGGATTATCGCATCGAACCTAAAATGGCAAAAAATGCGAAAACGGCCTTTGATTTTGAACAGCGCCTGGTGCAGGGACTGCAGCCGAAGTTCGTTGAGGAAATGGCCCTGTTGCAGGGGCTGAAGGCGGATGAGACGGGTAACCCTGATGCAAAAATCATGCTTTGGGACATACGCTATTACAAAAATATATTGAAGAAGACCAAATACCAGGTCGACACCAGTAAGTTAAAAGTCTTTTTTGAACTGGACAGTGTTTTAGAAGGCATGTTCGGTATTTTTGAAGAGATATTCAGCCTCAAGATTGAGGCAGTCGAGCCCGGTTATAAATGGGTTGATGACCTGCGGCTGTTTGCCGTGACGGATGCTGTTTCCGGCGATCCGCTGGGTCTGATCTACATGGATCTGTTTCCACGGGATGACAAATACGGGCATTTTGCCCAGTTTGGCGTGACTACCGGCAAGCTGCTTAATGATGGTGTTTACCAGCGCCCTGTGGTGGCCCTGATCTGTAATTTCCCACCGGCAACAGAAGACAAGCCTTCATTGCTGAAACACAGCGATGTGGAGACGCTATTTCATGAATTCGGTCATGCACTGCATTCTGTGCTGACACAGACAAAGTATGCCTCATTTTCCGGCACCTCAGTGCCACGGGATTTTGTTGAGGCCCCGTCACAGATGCTTGAAAACTGGGTCTGGGATAAAGATGTGCTAGACCGTTTTGCCGTAGATTATCGCGACCCGAACAGGAAAATTCCTGCTGATACGCTGGATAAGATGGAAGCAGCCAGGTTGGCAACCATCGGCACCTGGTACAGGCGTCAGCTTTCTTTTGGTATGCTGGATCTGAAATTGCACATGAGCACTGACCAGAAGGATTTTGATGATTTTGTCAACGTCAGCAATGACATCATGACTGAAGTCTATCTGGCCCCGCCAATAGACACTGCCTTTGTTGCCTCATTCGGTCATCTCGGCGGAGGTTATGACGCCGGTTACTACGGCTATGCCTGGGCAGAAGCCATCTCGGCAGACCTGGCCTCGGTGTTCAAAAAAAGTCTGGGAGGTTTGATGGACAAAGCGGTCGGCAAACAATTACGTGATGAGATCTATGCAAAAGGTGGCTCACGGGAAATCGATGAATCAATAAACGCCTTTCTCGGGCGAGAGCGTTCACTGGATCCATTCTTTGAATATATTGGTCTGGGCGACAAAAAGTAGGATCGGGTCATGATTGAAAACAAAACCAGTGCGCTGATCCTTGGTATATTTGTTTTTCTTGGACTGGCGGTATTGGGGTACTTGTTGGGTGATGCCGCCATCCGCTATAAGGAATTTGAGCGTACGGTTACAGTAAAGGGGCTTTCTGAACAGGAGTTTCCGGCAGATATCGTCATCTGGCCAATTCAGTTTACCATTGCGAAAAATGACCTTGCTGAACTTTATGATGCCATTGAAGTCAGTAGTAATAAGATCAGGCATTATCTTGAAAAAAATGGCATTAAGCCGTCAGAAATTTCGCTTTCCAC
>JAUWVE010000222.1 GCA_030617565.1 Gammaproteobacteria bacterium
TTCTAATCACATTATTAATTCTAAGCAGCATTCAATCAGTGAGTGCCGACGTTCCTGTCGAACAGAAGCCTGAAGTCGAACATCTGCTGGAATTTGTACGGCAGTCTGATTGCATTATGATTCGCAACGGCACAGAACACAGCGGCGACTATGCGGTTTCACACATCCAGAAAAAATACGATTATTTCAAAGATGACATCACCAGTACCGAAGCATTTATCGAATACTCGGCGACTAAAAGTACCATGAGTGGTAAGTACTATACGATACGTTGTTCCGGGCAGGAGGAAATGCGTACACAGGACTGGTTGTTGGAAGAGCTGCGGGTTTTTCGTGGTAAAAATAAATAGATCCAAGATCCAAGATCCAAGACGAAGAATACACAGAAAACAGAATTAATAATCTTTTGCTTTTCATCAGTACACTTTGCGTTCTCTGCGTCTTTGCGGTTAGATGATTTTGTGCTTGGAACTTGGAACTTGGATCTTGGAACTTAATACCTAAAACTTAAATCTTTTCTATGGCTCAACTCGACATCATAGTCCTCATCATCTACGTCCTGCTGGTCACTGGTTTCGGCTGTCTGTTCTATCGTAAATCATCCGATGTAGAAGGTTTTATGCTGGCACACAGGCGACTGCCCGGCTGGGTGGTCGGACTGTCCATATTCGGTACTTACCTGTCATCAATCTCCTTTCTGGCACTGCCCGGCAAGTCTTATATGGCTAACTGGAGCGCATTTGTATTCTCGCTGTCATTACCCTTTGCCGCCTGGGTTGCCTCGCGCTGGTTTATCCCGCTGTACCGTGCAACAGGCGATGTTTCGGCCTATGCCTACCTCGAACGCCGCTTTGGCCTGTGGGCCAGGCTCTATGCACTGGTGTTTTATCTGCTGACCCAACTGGCACGCATGGGTACCATCTTTTTTCTTGTCGCGTTGGCAATGGAAACCCTGACGGGCTGGGATTTGCCGACCATCATAATCATCACAGGTATCCTTGTTACGCTCTATACTGTTGTAGGCGGAATCGAAGCGGTGATCTGGACCGATGCCATACAGAGTATCATTCTGACCCTGGGTGCTGTTGTCTCGCTGGCAACCATCATCTGGCTGATGCCGGGTGGTTTTGGCCAGATCATGGATATTGCCAGCGATGCCGACAAAGTATCGCTGGGCAGCTTCGACCTGTCGTTTACCGAACAGGGCTTCTGGCTGATCATGCTCTACGGTATCTTCATCAACCTGCAGAATTTCGGCATCGACCAGAGTTACATCCAGCGCTATCAAACCGCGCGCTCGCTGACCGATGCCCGGCGCTCAGTCTGGATTGGTGCCCTGACCTACATCCCGGTCAGTGCCCTGTTCCTGCTGCTGGGCACAGCCCTGTTCGCCTACTACCAGGTCAACACAGGATTGCTGCCGACAGAAATTACCGGCGATAAAGTCTTCCCCCATTTCATCGTCCACGAGCTTCCCGCAGGACTCACAGGCCTGGTCATCGCCGCCCTGTTTGCCGCCGCCATGAGTTCGGCCGATACCTCAATAAACTCCTCAGCCAGCCTGTTGATGAACGATGTCTATCTGCGCTTATTAAGGCCACAGGCCAGCGCCGATAGCCAGATAAAATTTTTGCGTATCATCACCATCGTTCTCGGTATCCTGGGCACATCCACCGCGCTGTTAATGATCTCTATCAAAGGCGCACTGGATAACTGGTGGTCACTGGCCGGTATCTTCTCCGGTGGCATGCTGGGCCTGTTCCTGCTCGGCGCATTGTCACGCCGCGCACGCTCATTCGAAGCCGCCACCGCCGTCGTTATAGGTGTACTGGTCATCACCTGGGCCAGCCTGTCACCGGGCAAAGAAGCCTGGTGGGCCAATCCTTTGCACAGCTTTATGACCATTGTTATCGGGACGTTGACGATATTTCTTGTCGGGGTTGTTTTGAGCAGGGGCAGGGGGCGGATGGGGAAGAGTTATCCGCCGAAAACATTATTTGATCTGGATGATTTGTCGCAGGTCACAGCATTTCCGCACTGGATGAATTATGTGCAGGGGAATGTTTCCCTCAAGCCTTCTAACAAAATAGTGCTTACTGAAGCTGTATCTACTTCCGCACCTTTCTGTTGCGTCTTTTCAGCCTTTGTCTCGATAATGTCAGTAACGGTGTCTTGATTTAGA
>JAUWVE010000254.1 GCA_030617565.1 Gammaproteobacteria bacterium
ATGAAAGCCTGATTGACTGGGCAGGTGCCCTGCGCTGGATAAAGTCACGTTCATCATTCAAGGAAATACAAAGCCTGGCAGCGACCCTGGGTGGCACGGCTTCAGTCTATCGAAACGGGTATCGTGATGAAGATGTATTCATGCCCTTATCTGAACCCCTGTTTGCTTTACATAAACGAATAAAGGACGTCATGGACCCTGCAGGCATTCTCAACCCCGGCAGGCTTTATCGTGAGCTCTGATGCAAGTTAAGCTCGCTGAGAAATACCGGCTTCAGCCCTACGCAAAGGATAGCGAAGATATACTGCGTCGTTGCGTCCATTGCGGATTCTGCAACGCCACCTGCCCGACCTTTCAATTACTCGGAGATGAACTGGACGGGCCGCGTGGTCGTATTTATTTGATCAAGCAAATACTTGAAGGTGCCAGCCCTACGCTTTCAACTCGAAAACATCTGGATCGTTGCCTTACCTGTCAGTCCTGCGAAACCACCTGTCCTTCCGGCGTGAAATACAGCCGCCTGCTGGAAACAGGCCGGCAGATACATGACGAAACCCTGTCCCGGCCGATAAAGGAAAAATGGCTGCGCATCCTGTTAAGAAGTATTCTTCTTCGACCGGCCCTGTTTAGAACCCTGTTAACTGCCGGGCACAGTTTTTCTTTTCTTTTGCCGCCAGCAATAAAGAAAAAACTGCCGCCATTGGGCAAATCGTCACCCGATGCAGCAGAAGAAACTGAACAATCAAAACACGCACGTACATTAATTATGCTGCGAGGCTGTGCCCAGCAAGTCTGTGCACCCGAGATAAACCGATCTGCCAGGGATATTTTCAATCAGCTCGGCTTCCATGTCATTGAGTCCCCGGCAGATCAATGCTGTGGCGCCCTGTCACAGCATAATGACGCCACGGAAGAGGCCCGTGAACTTGCCCGAAAAAATATCGATGCCTGGTGGCCATTACTGGAACAGGGGGCCGAAAGTATCGTAGTGACAGCCAGCGGCTGTGCAACCATGGTGCATGATTATGGCCATCTACTCGCTGACGACGTTAACTATTCAGACAAGGCCCACCGCGTAGCAGAACTCTGTCGTGACCCGATTGAAATACTCGAAGTATTTCAAAAACAACTCAGAAAAAAAACGGGTCTGGCAGATCATATAAGTTTTCAGGCTCCCTGCACTCAGCAGCATGGGCTGCAACTACAAGGGCAGGTAGAAACACTGCTCAGCAATGCAGGCTTTTCACTCACACAGCAAAATATCGGACACCTTTGCTGTGGCTCCGCCGGTTCCTACTCCGTTCTGCAACCGGCATTATCCAGCCAGCTAAAGGACAATAAGCTGCAGGATTTAACCAGGGACGCGCCCGGCCTGATAGCTACAGCCAACATCGGCTGTTTGCTGCATCTTCAGAGCGGGACAGACATCCCGGTAAGACATTGGCTGCAGCTCATCGAAGTGGACAGACGAAATACATAAAAGTACGGTATGATGAGCTTTAATTGTTGCACAAAAACCCTCTGCTTTTGGAGGTTGTCACAATAGTGTGTTCGGTGTAGGTTGGTGCTGAGTTACGAAGCCCAACATCTACATTAGCTGTACACGTGTTGGACTTCATCCTTCAGCCCAACCTACAAAGCACCCTTACGACCTGAGACAAGGAATAAGCAATGCATGAATCAGCAAGCCAGCAAATCCAGCGCGGTATAATCTCTCGCTATCCGTTGATCTACATTCACGGCTGGGAAGAAGA
>JAUWVE010000248.1 GCA_030617565.1 Gammaproteobacteria bacterium
GCTTCTTCCAGGCGATGCAGATAGGCGTTCAGGGCCTTCTTATCAGTCCAGGCCGTACCATAGATACGCTGCAGCATTTCATTATCTGAATTGCCGCGCCAGTAGGCACCGGCCAGCTTCATCAGTTTAAATGCCTTGCCCAGTTTGCCGGTGCTCGGCAGATGCGGACCACGACAGACATCAAACCAGTCACCCTGACGGTAGATGGAGACCTCTTCACCTTCGGGGATAATATCCTCAATAATCTCGACCTTATAATCCTCACCCATCCCGGCAAACACCTTGATGGCCTCTGCCCGATCCATCACTTCACGCTGTATAGGCAGATCACGCTTAACGATCTCATGCATCTTCTGCTCAATCTTATTCAAATCAGCAGGGGTAAAGGCTTCGTCGCGGGCAAAGTCATAATAAAAACCGTCTTCAATGGCCGGGCCGATAGTCACCTGGGTACCGGGGAATAATTCCTGCACCGCCTGTGCCATCACATGCGCGGCATCATGACGAAACAACTCCAGCGCATCATCATCACGTGAAGTAACAATCGCCAACGAGGCGTCATCAATCATGAGATAACTGGCATCCACCAGTTCACCGTCAACACGACCGGCCAGGGTCGCTTTGGCAAGACCCGGACCAATATCTTCCGCGACCTGCATAACAGAAACAGGGGCATCAAAGGATCGATTCGATCCATCAGGAAGGGTAATAACAGGCATGATTGCAACCTCGTCTCAGTGGCGACCATTACCAGAGGCCGCGTGAAGTGATGAATGAATACGGGGTCAGAGCTTGTTTGATAAGGGGTCAGACCTGATTTTAGACTTTTAAAATCTGCTCTGACCCCTTTTAGAAAATTACAGCTTAACCCCGTAAAGATATCTGGTAGGCGCGGGCAGGATTGAACTGCCGACCACTACCATGTCAAGGTAGTGCTCTACCACTGAGCTACGCGCCTGTAAGGCGGCGAATTATGGTATAAATTGAATTGCTATGCAAGCCCTGAAAGCATTGATATTGCTGTATTTCAGGTGATATAAAATCTATATTTAATCTGCCTGCGATAATGAAAATCAACAGGAATTGTTAAGCCAGAAAAAGGAGGAGTTGGCAAATGGTGACAATAAAAAAACAGGACTTTTGCATTCCACGAAACATTATGTCCAGCAAAAAATCTTCTTGAAAAACATCCTTTATCAGCAATATTTTATAAGACGATGTGAAATACAGCTCGATCAGATAATTGCGAATAGTTGATCATTATTTATTATCCAGCCAGCCATTAACTCGCTCAAGATCAACCACTTCCAGTTTGCCGGCAACCTGTTTTAATTGCAGCGTACTCAGAATGAACTGGTACTTGGCAGTGATATAGTTGCGCTCCGAGCCGTACAGATCACGCACGGCATCGAGTACTTCTACATTGGTATTGACGCCGGCCTTGAAGCCTTCACGCTTGGCTTCAACCGTGCTTTTTCCTGCCTTGACCGCAGACTGCAATGCCTTCAGGCGGCTGATACCACTGGTAATCGCCTGGAATGATGAACGTGAAGTACGATCCACATTGCGACGCGCCGCTTCCTGTTGCTGTAGAGAAACCTGGTACTGCGAACGTGCTACATCGGTTCCAGCCACAACGCCCCAGCCCTGAATAAGGGGAACAACCAGCCGCAGGCCAACATTGCTGCCTTCCTGTGTACGACCGGCACCGGTCAGGCTGCCATCTGCATCGGAGTAGGCATGGGCGGCAACCACATCCAGCGTAGGGATGTGCTGGCCCTTGAGACGGGAAATCTCACGGTCGGCCACTTCAACGGCACTGCTCGCAGAAAGATATTCAAGATTGTACTGTAACGAAGTCTGCAGCCAGAAA
>JAUWVE010000009.1 GCA_030617565.1 Gammaproteobacteria bacterium
CCCGATACACCTACTTCTGTTTCTACCAGGGTATAGTAAGGTTCCAGATCTTCATAACTGATCGGCCAGTCGGCGACATTCGCCCCTTTAATTGGGCCAAACTCGGAGCGCAAGCGAAAATCCTCTGGTTTAAGACGATAGAAGAACCCGCTCATCAGGTTAGATGAGCCACCAACAAGACTACCGTTCCAGAAGTCCCAGCCGGAATCAGATGTCGACTCGGCTACCCAGTGCCCGTCACTATCAGTATCCTCTATCACATGCTGTTCTTCAGAAAGCTTTGGCGTATAGACACTGCGGCGGCAACAGGCGAGCTCGTCTTTATAAAAATCCTGCTCGGTAAACCAGGGGCCTTTTTCCAGTACAACAACTGAATAACCAGCCCTTGCCAGCGTCAGCGCTACCGGGCCGCCTCCTGCACCACTACCAACAATACAAACATCATAATCTTTGTTCATGCGCGCCTTTGCAGAAGTTGATTCCAGGTTTTATCTGCGGGCGGTGTCGGGTAACCCGGCTGATGCTCCAGCCATGACCAGCCTATGCCAGCAGGATTTCCCCCGTAAACCGGTTCACAAAGCAAAGCCTCAAGGATGTATGTCAGCAGCATGGAAACCCAGTTTCGTCCGGCTGTAGTCTGTACTGTTTCCTCGATGATTTTTTCCTGTTCTTTTTCTGATAGCTGAACGAAATTTCTCGTGTACCGCTGTTGGGCCAGTTCATCTAACCAGCCTGCACCACGGAAAATAAAATCCTTATCTTCACCATCGGCATTCGGATTTTCAATTGCCTTATGCAGATACATAGCAGCACCAATATCCCCCGCACCGGGAATATCTTCTGCTGCCGGAAACAGGGTCTCCTGAACCTGGGCAATAGTCTTCCAGACCGGTTCTTCAAGCCAGACCGGCAAGCTGCGTTTTATATTTGATTGCCGCCGTTCGGCAAGGACTGCGGCGGGATAGCTTATAGCTATAGTTCCCAACAAACCCAGGCGGGTCATAAACTCACGGCGGCTGATACCTGTATGATTAATCACTTTGACTCTTCCATCGTCTTTGCCACCTTATCACGTACATAGTGAGGCAAGGCATGTTCTGGCTCAGTTTCTCTCCCCTGTCCTGATTCAAATAATGCAATGCGGGCGATATCTGACGCATGTGGATACTCGTCATCGACACCAGTGATTTCCCTGTCCGCCGTTTGCATCATCAAAAATATATCTTTGTAACGATCCCAGCCTGTGCCGCTGAGAATAATATTTCCATTCTGCGGCAGTAGAATTTCATCTGGAGATGTCACAGCAATTTCATCGACCAGTTCCGGCAGGCCATTCTTTGGAACATGATACAGGCCATGATAAACCTGATCCATGCGCGCATCGACAACACTCAGTACCTGTCCCTGCTGCCTGGATGCCAGGGCGGCAAGTGATGAAACGGCAATAAGCTTGCGGTCTCTGGCTAATGCCAGTCCCTGCATCATGGCGGCGCCAATTCGTAATCCTGTGAAAGACCCGGGACCTGAGCCATAGGCAAACAGGTCTATGTCTTCGAGGCAGGCATCGTTCTCCTTTAGTAAAGCATTTATCATCGGCAATAAACGCTCTGCATGGCCACGACCAACCACCTCAAATTTTTCCACTACATCCTTATCCATCAGGAGTGCCACAGAGCAGGCTTCAGTAGAGCTATCCAGGGCAAGTATTATCATTTTCTGTTTACTCAGTAATCCTTCTGGCTTCATGTACATTTGGCAGCTCATTGATACGCGACAGCAGCTGGCTAAGTCGACTTAAATTCTCAACTTCTATCGTCAGCTTCATCGTCGCTTCATTTGTATGGCTATTGGATCTTGTACTCACTGCCGTGACGTTAATTTTTTCGTTTGAAAGCAATGCCGTAATATCGTGCAGCAACCCTTTTCGGTCATACGCCACTATCTGTATATCAACCGTATATATATCCTGTTCCGGGCCTCCCCAGTTAACCTCAATCAGATGTTGTTCTTCCTGATTCCTTGCCCGCAGGACGTTGGCGCAATCACTGCGATGTATACTGACGCCTCTACCCTGCGTGATATAGCCAACAATATCATCACCCGGCAGCGGTTTGCAGCACTGCGCCATGTGTGTCATCAGATTGCCAACCCCCAGCACCTGTATATCGGACCGGTTTTTTTTTGCAGGCTGCTGACGTAGTTTTAACTCCGGCTCTTTTTTCGTTTTCGGGCTCAGAAAACCCTGCAGTGCGTTAGCAATCTGGGTAATTTTTACTTCACCACGCCCAATGGCTGCCATCATGTCAGGGGTTTTATTAAATTTCAGCTGCTGTGAAAGCTTGTCGATATTGACGTCTTTCAAACCAAGGCGCAGCAGTTCCTTATCGAGTATGGTTCTTCCTTCTGCTGCATTTTGATCATATTCCTGATGACGGAACCATTGTTGTATTTTCGATTTCGCCCGATGTGATTGCGTGTAACCCAGATGCGGGTTGATCCAGTCACGACTGGGCTGACCTTCTTTAACTGTCAGAATTTCAACTTTATCACCCGTTTTTAACTGATAGGTTAATTGAGCAATTGCCCCATTCACCCGGGCACCCCGACAGCGGTGACCGATTTCGGTATGTATAGTGTAGGCAAAATCCAGCGGGGTGGAACCGCTCGGCAGGTCGATGATTTTGCCGGCAGGGGTAAATACATAGACACGGTCTTCAAATACCTGACTTCGGAATTCTGCAACAAAGTCGCTACCATCGGCCGCTTCATCTTTCCACTCCAGCAGCTGCCTGAGCCAGGCAATCTTACGATCAAAGCCTTCATCATGTCCGACACCTTCCTTGTAGCGCCAGTGTGCGGCAACACCGAGTTCGCCGCGCTCATGCATAGCATGGGTACGAATCTGTATCTCTACCAGCTTTCCATCCGGCCCGTGCACGGCAGTATGAATGGATTGATAGTTATTATTCTTCGGCGTAGTGATATAGTCATCGAACTCTTCTCTGATGTAGGGCCACAGAGAATGTGCCACCCCGAGCGCCGCATAACAATCAGGGATGGTATCGACCAGAATGCGTACTGCCCGCACATCAAATATTTGATCAATATCCACATTCTTGCGCATCATTTTGCGATAAATACTGTAGATATGTTTTACCCTGCCGCTAATTTCTCCCTGGATACCCGTTTTATTGAGTTCTTCTTCCAGTATTTGCATGAATTGCTTGATATATACTTCACGATCCGCACGTCGCTCATCGAGACTTGCGGCAATACGGTGGTATTCATCCGGTTTCAGATAACGCAGTGACAGATCCTCAAGCTGCCACTTGAGCTGCCAGATACCCAGACGATTTGCCAGCGGGGCAAAAATTTCCTGTGTCTGTGTGGCGATCCTCTGCTGCTGTTCCACAGAACTCTTTTTTAAATGGCGTAATTGCTGAAGACGATCGGCCAGTTTGATCAGAACAACCCGGACATCTTCGACCATGGCCAGCAACATCTTGCGCAGGTTCTCACCATCAATCTGGGATGACTGGCCTGCCTGCAGGTTTTTTTCTACCACAGGCATGATATCCATGCGGGCGACACCCGCAACCAGCTCGGCGATCACCTTGCTAAAATTTTGTTTGATTTCTTCTATGCGCTGTTGATCAGTATTAGAGCGGTCATGCAGGATACCTGCCACCAGCGTCTCATTATCCACCTGAAGCTCGCGCAAAATGCTGGCCACCTCCAGTGATACCTGTAAAAAGCCAGCTTTGCCGTCTGTCGAATCTTCGGATTTTCTGAAGGAAAAAGCCTTACGAATCAGCTCGACATCATCAGTAGATGCATCCAGGTCCTCACTCACCAGTGACTGTACCCAGCGCTCAGGATCATTAACATTGTGCTGACTTTTATCAGCTAGTGCCCTGACCATGAAAATATCCGGACTAGCTGTCCGTCCTGGTTTCGGCTTCCTGTGGTTGCTCATTAAAGCTGTCACCGAACCAGAAGGCCTGGTCTTTTTCCAGGAAGTCTTTTACCGGCATGTAGTGCGAACCATCACAGGAAAAAGTAAGCCCGACCATGCCATTTATAATATTAATTGAGCTTGAACGAAGGTAGATGGTTTCATCACCAAAACGCAGACGTTTGAACTGTTCAAAACAGGCTTTCACCTCATCAGCACCTATCACAGCCCTGCTGGTATATGGCCGCCACGGATAAGCCAGTGACAGATCCGGATCGAGTATCTCTTCGATGGTGAGAATACGGTAACTATATGGGTCATCCATCAGCCATATGGAACAGCGGCCACTGGAGAAATGGATCTTCGCATGAAACACACCATGCTCGGCAATCAGTGTTTCAAAGCGGGCCAGTACTTCGTCTATATGCTCATCCAGCTGGGAGGTAAACCTTTCCTGCATAAACAATGTTCCCCGTACAGCCGGGTCGCCGCGATACTGGTTCCATTGTGGAATGTTCTCATTCAGGCTAGTGTCGCGAAGTAAATCTGTAACTGAGAAATCTGCGGCAACAAAACCCAGCAGCTGGTTGTCCCGATTCACCGCCTGCAGTGCCGTGATGCACTCTCTGCCATCATAATCGCTGCGATAAACCGAGGACAACATGATACCCATGTAGGGTAAATGCTTGCTGAGAAATGGACGCTCATTCAGATCCTTGCCCAGCCATGAATCATCAACACTGTCTGGCAGTATCATGCAGCTGATCACTTTCCCGTCAATATTCCAGGCATACAACAGACTGCAATCCGGGATGGCACCAATTTCGTGCCGCAGTATCTGATTTATTCCTTGCTGATCCGGCCAGATTTCACTGCACATCTCAGCCACTTCAGCGAGAGGCTTTTTAATACGCTTTGCCAGCTCTTCTTTTTTAGCCAGGGTGCGGGTATTTACTGTACTTTGGTCAGGCATGCGCTTCTCTGTGGCGTAATTACTTCATCCATTTGTATTTTATACCACCATTTTGTGTCAGCAGTATTACGTATAAAATGGGTATACTCAGTCCGAATCCAGGTATTCCACACGAATACGTGTAATGTCCGGTTCTATTTCAGGCAGGTTACTGATCGCACTTAAGGCCTGGTTCATCGCTTTTTCAACCACGCTGTGAGTCAGGATGACGATGGGTACGCTGGCACCATGCTGATGTGGCACCTTCTGCACAATGGCCTCAATACTAATACCATTTTCACCCAGTATTTTAGTAACATGTGCCAGTACGTTCGGTTGGTCCAATGCCAGAAGGCGCAGGAACCAGGCACTGTTCACCTCTTCAATTGGCAGAATCTCCGTATCATCCAGTGCATCAGCCTGAAAGGCCAGGTGAGGAACACGATTTTCAGGGTCAGTGGTCAGGGCGCGCACAACGTCAACCAGATCGGCGACAACAGCTGATGCTGTCGGGTCAGCACCGGCTCCAGCACCGTAATAGAGAGTTGGGCCGACGGCATCACCGTTCACCAGAATGGCATTCATCACTCCATCAACATTCGCGATAAGGCGCTTTTCAGGAATCAGCGTTGGGTGAACACGAAGTTCGACGCCACGGTCTGTACGTTTTGCTATCCCCAGATGCTTGATACGAAATCCCAGGTCAGCTGCATCGGTGACATCCTGCGTAGTCAGAGATCGCATTCCTTCTGTATAGGCCTTGTCAAATTGCAGCGGAATACCGAATGCAATAGAAGCCAGGATTGTTAGTTTGTGCGCGGCATCGATACCTTCTACATCAAAGGTGGGGTCCGCCTCGGCATAACCCAGTTCCTGTGCCTCAGCCAGTACATCCTCAAAACTGCGGCCTTTGTCGCGCATTTCGGTAAGAATGAAATTACTTGTACCGTTGATTATCCCTGCCAGCCATTTTACGCGATTGCCTGACAGACCTTCCCGCACTGCCTTGATGATCGGGATGCCGCCTGCTACGGCCGCCTCGAAGGCGACGGTGACGCCCATTTTCTGTGCCGCGGCAAAGATTTCATTTCCATGAACAGCAATCAGCGCCTTGTTTGCGGTCACTACGTGCTTGCCATTCGCGATTGCGGTCATCACCAGTTCCAGAGCCAGCGTGTCACCGCCGATCAACTCAACCACCACATCGATCTCCGGATTATTAACAATTTCAAATGGGTCTGTGGTCAGTTTGATGGAACGGGTATTACAAATACGCGATTTATCAAGAGAACGAACCGAGGCCATCGTAACCCGTATTTCACGCCCAGCGCGACGAGTAATTTCATCGCCATTGCGTTCAAGAACATTTACCGTTCCACCACCGACAGTGCCCAGCCCTAATATGCCAATATTTACAGGTTTCATTGATTGTCTTCTATATTCGTAGGTATGTTTCTATGTCTTTTCTATATCTTTTCTATGTTCATCAGTCTGTCTGGTACCACACTATCCCGCATCTTTACGCAGCATTTCACGTATCCCACGAACGGCCTGGCGGGTACGCTGTTCATTTTCTATCAGGCTGAAACGGACATGGTCATCGCCGTATTCACCAAAGCCAACACCTGGAGAAACCGCCACCCTTGCTTCCAACAGGAGTTTTTTAGCGAACTCTAAAGAGCCCATCTCTTTATACTGATCCGGAATCTCCGCCCAGACAAACATGGTGGCCTTAGGCTTATCCACCGGCCAGCCGGCAGCCGTTAAACCTTCACAAAGCACATCCCGACGGTGCTGGTACATGTCGCGGATCTTTTCCACCTCATCATCACACTGCTCCAGCGCTACTATCGCTGCCACCTGTATCGGTGTGAACATGCCGTAATCGAGATAGGATTTCATTCTTGCCAGGGCGGACACCAGTTCATTGTTGCCGACCATGAAACCAACACGCCAGCCCGGCATATTATAACTCTTTGACAAGCTGTAGAATTCGACAGCGATATCTTTGGCACCCGGCACCTGGAGAATCGAAGGAGCCTTGTAACCATCAAAAACGATATCCGCATAGGCCACGTCATGCACTACCCATATATTGTGCTCTTTGGCTATTGCCACTACACGGGTGAGAAAATCCAGATCGACACATTGCGTAGTCGGATTTCCCGGAAAATTGATCACTAACATCTTGGGTTTTGGCCAGGAATTTTTAATCGCCTTTTCTATTTCAGCAAAAAAATCACCGCCTTTAATCATTGGTACATGGCGTATATCCGCACCGGCGATGACAAAGCCGTAAGGATGGATTGGATAACTGGGGTTAGGTACCAACACTGCGTCGCCAGCCTCTACTGTCGCCAGGGCCAGATGCGCCAACCCTTCTTTGGAACCGATGGTGACGATGGCCTCGCTTTCCATGTCCAGATCGACATCATATTTACGCTTATACCAGTCGCAAATGGCTTTTCGTAGACGGGGTATGCCTCTGGACAGGGAATAGCGATGCGTATCCGGTCGCCTGGCAGCTTCACACATCTTTTCGACGATAATCTGCGGCGTCGGCTGATCAGGATTCCCCATGCCGAAATCAATAATATCCTCACCACGCTGCCTCGCCTCTGCCTTCAGGGCATTAACGATATTAAAGACATAAGGGGGAAGTCTCTTGATGCGGGCAAATTGTTCCATTTCTACTCTACGTAAAGCGCCGGACAGTCTATACGACAAAACATTGAACGATACTGGGCGATTTGATGGGTGTCAATTACTAAAAAGAAGTTTTCGCTGTTCTGTTTTCGGTGTTCTGTCTAAGCCACTACGACTGGGATCTTTTCTACTAACTGAAAACCGAAAACTGAAAACTTATTTGCCCTTCTTTTTTCTTTCTTCTGCCATTCCCAATATTTCCAGTCGGGCCTGTGAATCTGCCCCGCCCCAGTCCAGAATTTCCTGTAGCGAGCGAAAGCACCCCATGCAGACATCGTTGTCGTTGAGACAGCATTTGTCTACGCAGGGAGATGGCACAGGTGCATTGCTTTCAGGCAGCATCACTGATTATCATTGATTATTACTGATCCATTTCTGGATACGTCTCATCCCCTCCTGCAGGTTCTCAATGGTGTTAGCATAGGAAAACCTGACGTGAATATTGCTTTTATAGGAACCAAAATCAGCACCAGGGGTAACAGCCACGCCCGCCTGATGCAAAAGCGCGTCACATAAGCCCATTGAATCATTACTGAATTCGCTGCAGTCTGCATAGATATAAAAAGCCCCTGCAGGTTTTGTTCTGACTTTAAAACCTGCCGCCTCTATCAGCGGCAGCAGAACATCTCTGCGCTCATGAAAAACTTCACGCCGTCGGCTCAGTTCCACTTCAGCCTCCTGCCCTAAGGCAGCTATTGCGGCATATTGAGAAATGGTCGGGGCGGCAAGAAACATATTCTGAGCCAGACGATTTGCTACTTCGATGAAATCATCCGGCACCACCAGCCAGCCGACTCGCCAGCCGGTCATACCGTAATATTTTGAAAAGCTATTGATAACAAACACCTGATCCCCGGCATTCAATGCGCTATCTGGCGTCTCATCATAAACCAGCCCGTGATATATCTCGTCCACGACCAGAGCGCCCCCTTTCTCCTCTAGCAGATCATAGATGGCAGACAGTTGTTCATTTGAGATTAAGGTGCCCGTCGGGTTTGAGGGACTGGCTATCAGGACTACTTTTGTATTTTTCTGCCAGTGTTTCTCGACCAGCTCAACAGTCAGTTGATAATCCGTTGATTCATCAACCGCGACTAACTGAACTTCTGCATTAAACAGTCTGGCAATGTGACGATTACAGGGATACCCCGGATCAGCCAGCATGATGCCGTCGCCGTTGTTTAACAGCATTGCCATCACCAGCTGCAGGGCACCGGATGAACCGGGTGTGACCACTATTCTGTCCGCAGCCAGTGGCTTGCGAAGATGATACTGATCTGCGATGGCCTGTCTCAGTTCCGGTAAACCATTCGCTGCCGTATAGTGGGTTAATTTATCGTCCAGCGCCTGCTTCCCTGCTTCAATCACCGGATCGGGTGACGGGAAATCCGGCTCACCGATCTCCATATGAATGATTGAACGACCCTGAGCTTCCAGTTCCCGTGCCTGTGCCAGGATTCGCATCACATGGAAGGGCTCTATCGCCCCGGCCCTGTGGGCCATTTTCAGGGACATTTAGCGGTATTTATCTATCAGGTATTCAATAGTCAGCATTTGCCCGTTAAACGAGCCAGCCGGGTCATCTATCACGCTTGCTGCATCATTCTCATCACCAAACTGATCAAGTACCAGATCTGCGTCGATAAACGGCTCATCGCGCGTATAGGAGGTCACTGTAATGATGGTTGGCAGGTTTGCGCCTCTGGCAGACAGGCAGCCATTTTCGGAATCCTCAAATGCGACACATTCATCTGCCTGCCAGCCCATTTCATCCAGCACCAGTTGATAGATCTCGGCTGACGGCTTCTTGTTCTCGACAATATCCCCGGCGGCAATGATGTCGAACCAGTCGAGTGATTCTTCACCCAGATTACTGCTCAGTATGTATTTTACATTTGAAGGCGCAGTTGTTGTCGCAATAGCCAGGCGTATTCCCGCCTGTCGTGCCTCTTTAAACAGCCTCTCAACACCGTTGCGTAAAGGTATCAGGCCGGTTAACAGCATCTCCTTGAATATCTGCGTCTTGGTAGTGTAGATCCTGCTAATTAGCTCATCTAAAGTTGTGTCAGAGGGTATATCTGGCTGATAATTATCAACGAAATACCTCATTCGTTCTTTGCCGCCACTTACGGTTAGTATTTCGCCGTAGGTGGTCTCGGACCAGTGCCAGGGGACTCCCAGCTTTTTAAACGCCCGGTTGTAGGCAACACGATGGCCATTCAGTTCGGTATCGGCCAAAGTACCGTCCACATCAAATATCAATGCTTTCAATGACATAGAATTTTTTTCACCTTTGTATAAGAGAATCCTTGTTGCAACGGACCCTAGAAGTCTGCTATATGTTCGCGTCGTTAAAAATTCAACGGATTATGGCAGGAGATGCTACATGGCGGCCAGAAAAAAAACTGACCCTACAGAAACATTTATTCACGGTATTGCGCCCTATACTGAAAAAAAGGGCGAAGAGTACATGAACCCCAAGCAGCACACACATTTTCGCAATATTCTGACCGCCTGGCGGCAGGAACTGCTGGATGAAGTATCGCGCACAGTGCACTCAATGCAGGATGAAACTGAAAATCACCCTGACCCGAATGATCGTGCCAGCCAGGAGACAGACATCTCGCTGGAGCTGCGCAGCCGGGATCGTGAGCGCAAGCTGATCAAGAAGATAGATGAATCACTGGATTTCATCGAAACCTCAGACTACGGTTACTGCGATTCCTGCGGCGTAGAGATTGGTATTCAGCGCCTGGAAGCACGTCCAACTGCGACCAAGTGCATTGATTGCAAGACACTGGATGAGATCCGCGAAAAACAGATCGCCTGATCAGCAGACAGAATCCTATGAACACCATGCCATTCAAAACGGCGTGGTTGTTTCGTAATCCCCATTTCCAGACCATCTGGCCTGCTCTATTTCGCTACGTTCCTAAACCAGCTTATACACGGGAACGCATCGAGCTGCGAGATGGAGATTTCATCGACATCGACTGGTGTGGCAGCAGCAAATCTAATACGCCAGTGGTTCTGTTGTTTCACGGTCTGGAAGGCAGCTCAGATTCGCCGTATATCCGCGGTATGGTCAATTCGCTACTCAATCTGGGTTACAGATGCGCGGCGATAAACTTTCGTGGCTGCAGCGGCGATCTAAACCGCCTGCAAAGAAGCTACCACTCAGGTGCAACAGATGACCTGGACGAAATTGTCACCTTACTAAGTAAACGCCTCCCTGGTTCAGCTTTGCATGCCATCGGCTACTCGCTTGGCGGCAATGTCCTGTTAAAGTGGTGTGCAGAAACAGGTAAGAAAAACCCGTTGAATGCCGCTATCGCCGTTTCTGTCCCCTACAAGCTCGCTGTCGCCTCAACCACATTAGATAGCAACCGCTTCTTCAGCAGGCTCTATCGCTGGCGCCTGTTACGCAGTTTAAAGAACAAGGTTTTGAAAAAAATTGAGCTAGGTATCATTAAACAGGATGCAGCTGATATTAAACGTATAAAAAGCTTTTATGAATTTGACGACAGGCTTACTGCACCCCTGCACGGCTACAAAGATGCTGGCGACTACTACAATCGGGCAAGCAGCTACCCGCAGCTGGATAAGATCCAGGTTCCAGCACTTTTACTGCACGCGCAAGATGACCCGTTCATGGATAGCTGCGTGATTCCAGTCGATATCGATGGAAACCAGTACATCAAACTTGAACTCAGCCCGAATGGCGGTCATGTTGGCTTCTATCAGCCAGCTTTTATCAGTAATAGCTACTGGCTCGAAACGCGTATTTCCGATTTTTTAAGATTGATGATTAAGGAAGAAAGATAAAAGATAAAAGTTTAGGGCACCTCTATTTATTATGGATAGATCAGATTGCATCAATTGTGTTCATATCAAGGCAAGGATCGCACGTATTAGCTAGCTATTGCGAAGATTCTTAACCCAGAGATGGATGATTTTGGATGTGAGATGAATATTCATGAATAAATAGAGGTGCCCTTTAAGGAACCATTCGCCTGAGTGAATGCCCGAGTTGGGCAGGAAGACCTCTGAGTCAGGATAGATAAAAAAATATTGATCATCTGACTGGACAGGAAGATACTATTCATGAGTATCTGAGTTTGACCAGGATCAATCTGACATGAATAATAATTTTCCATATACCGTGGGCAGTAGACATGATCAATAGTTCGAAGAGTGAGGAAGAAGGCTCATCAAAGAAGGAAAATGCCGAGGGCGAGAAAGTCGATAGATATTCGCGAAGTGGCTTCGATCGTCGCTCCGGCATGGATCGACGTCAAGTACATAACCTGAATCGACTCATAGACGATGAAACCCAACGACGCAGCCTCAGGGAGAGACGCGAGACCGATGAGTTACGCAGTGGCTGGGTCAGGATCTCCAAATGGAGCAGTATGTTTGTCGGTAAAATAGATAGAACTTAAAGGGCGCGGCATCACGCTCACGAATGACTGCAGATTAACGAATCACTTCAACAGAAAACGATCCCCGGTGCAGTATTAAGAATCAGCTTTCCGAAGTTCGCGGGTACGATTCTCTACTGTGCACTCAGGCATGCCAAATCCTTATGAGTAAAAAAAGATACGGCCTTCAGCGCGCTACCTGGTGCTAAAGTAGCCGAAGAGCAACTCGCCTATGCGTCACTTGCGCGCCTCAGGTTCATCTAAGGTCTGCTATCAGCAAAACTTCCATTCACCACACGACGAATATTGTTCGGATAAAATAATTCTGCTGGAGGAAATTATTCTCTAACCCAGTTTTAACCTCTACGCAACGGGATGTCGGGTTGCTTGTTAAGAAAGCCGTTCCGCTCAATAAGCGCCAATATGGTCTCATCTGAATCAGTCATAACGCAGACTGGGATTTGATACTTAGGACGTCTTATAAATTTAATACGCCAGCCAAATGCGGCCATGCGACGGTATGTAAAGAGTTGTGCTTCGTTCAAATATCCCAGCGGGTCATCTGGTACCGGTTTTATCCCTTTTCGTTTTTCTTCCTGTTCCATCAGTCATTCTACCTCCGTAGGTCGGTAGAAATACCATAATTAGACCAATACAGGAAGTCGTTTGTGGAAATAAAAAAAGCCCCCGAAGTGGGAGGCTTAACGGTATTGAATTAACGTCAATTACGCCTTCAATCAATTATTCAACTCAAGGACACCCATGCTGTGTCCGTTATCTGGTGTAACCGGAGGTCAGTTTTGGGTCGGTAGTTGGCCTACAAAGTTGGTTCATGTGCGAATATCAGAATACACTCGTTCCAGCGCTTTCTGGTCGTACGTGGAATCACTACCGAGGGAATCCACCATTGCATCGTAAGTTGCCTGATGTTGGCTATCCATAAAGACTGATTTTAGGCCGTCAACGTCTTCTTCCAGCCATTTCACAGTCAGAAAGGCATAAATTGATGTTTCCATTGTCAGTATCTCCAGGTATTTTGTATATAAGTAAATATTTATTTTCTAATTATAACTCTACGTATAAAACCTTACCATTCAATTGTTACAATTTTGTGACAAAGCAAAAGTACCGCTGAGGGGTGCCAGATTATACATGAAGAAAACACCGTAAATGCAGTGTACGGGCTATTCATCAGACCCATCAGCGCCTATTGCAGAGATCACCAGCTGGCATTTTTCTGGATGGTTTCATCCCTATGGAGATGCATAACTTTCCAGATACCATCTGGTAAAAAATATATTTTGTTACTCCTTCCTCTTTTTTGGGCGGCCGTCGATGATGTACCTATTTATTATTTTTGTCAATATACCCAATTATTTACACTGATCACTTTTTCTTCATTGGGGGTGTTTGAGCCATTCTTATATTTACCTCAATGGATGGATTGGCTTGAATACAGGTCTTTAGCGTAGGATTTTATCAGGCTAACTACGACAATGCCTGTTCGCCGCATGGGCGCGCCACCCACAACAAGCTAATACAGAACCTTTCCCTTTCACCTTTTTCCCATCACCCCCAGGCAACACCCATAAAAAAAGGGCCTTGCGGCCCTTTTCCAATGCTTTACATAACGCTGATCAATAATCAGGCTGCATCATCATCGCTGATGGCCTTCATGCTCAGGCGAATGCGGCCCTGGCGGTCAACCTCAAGCACTTTCACCTTGATCACATCACCTTCTGACAGCTTGTCGCTGACCTTCTCTACACGCTCGTGAGAGATCTGAGAGATATGTACCAGACCGTCTTTGCCCGGCAGAATCGTTACAAAGGCACCGAAGTCCATTAGCTTGGCGACTTTGCCTTCATAAATTGTACCTACTTCAACATCGGCAGTAATCTGTTCGATGCGGCGTTTCGCTTCCTGTCCGGCAGCATTATCGGTTGAGCCGATTTTGACTGTACCATCGTCCTGGATATCTACAGTAGCTCCGGTCTCTTCAGAGATAGAGCGGATGGTTGCGCCACCTTTGCCAATAACGTCACGAATCTTGTCTGTAGGTATCTTCAGAGTAATGATGCGTGGTGCGTAATCAGACATTTCTTCACGAGGAGCTTCAATAACTTTGGCCATCTCACCAAGGATATGCTCGCGGCCCACTTTGGCCTGACTCAGTGCAATCTCCATGATCTCCTGCGTAATGCCTTCGATCTTGATGTCCATCTGCAGTGCAGTGACACCTTCAGTAGTACCAGCTACTTTGAAGTCCATATCACCCAGATGATCTTCATCACCGAGAATATCTGACAGTACGGCAAACTTTTCGCCTTCCTTGATCAGACCCATGGCAACACCTGCAACAGGTGCTTTGGTTTTTACGCCGGCATCCATCATAGCGAGTGACGCGCCACACACAGAAGCCATTGAGCTTGAACCGTTGCTTTCAGTAATTTCAGACACCACACGAATTACATAAGGAAATTCTTCCAGCGTTGGGATGATGGCGGCTACGGCACGCTTGGCCAGTTTACCGTGGCCAATTTCACGGCGCTTGGGGCTGCCAACTCGACCTGTCTCACCAACCGAATAAGGCGGGAAGTTGTAATGCAGCATGAAGGGATCGCGGTAGCTGCCTTCCAGTGCATCAATGATCTGTGCATCTCGCTCGGTGCCCAGTGTGGTTACAACCAGCGCCTGTGTTTCACCACGGGTGAACAGCGCAGAACCATGGGCACGCGGCAGTACACCTGTACGGATTGTGATCGGACGGATAGTACGTGTGTCACGACCATCGATACGCGGCTGACCATCGAGGATACGGCCACGAACGATTGATTTCTCAAGTCCTTTTATTGCGCCGGAGATTTTTTCTGCTTCTTCGTCTGAAGTATCCTCAGTTATCAGCTCGTCCTTGATCAGGCTGCGAACTGCTGAGCATTTATCCTGGCGGGACATCTTTTCAGCTGTGCTGTAGGCTTCTTCAAAACCTGCTGCACCGATAGCTGCAACTTTTTCAGCCAGTGACTCATCTTTCTCAGCTGCTGCAAATTCGCGTGGCTCAGTATTGACTTCAGCTGCCAGTTCACGAATTGTCTGGATTGCTATGTTTGATTGTTCATGACCGAACATCACAGCGCCAAGCATCACTTCTTCTGAAAGTACTTTAGCTTCTGATTCAACCATCAGTACCGCACTCTCTGTGCCGGCAACAACCAGGTCCAGATCTGAACTTTTCAGTGCTTCATTTCCGGGGTTGAGAACATATTCACCGTCGATATAACCGACACGGGCACAACCAACCGGGCCATTAAATGGCAGCCCTGAACAGGCCAGTGCCGCTGAGGTACCAAGCATTGCGACTATGTCAGGATCTACATCAGGGTTAAGAGAAATTACAGTACAGATGATCTGTACTTCATTTACGTATCCTTTTGGGAATAAAGGACGCATAGGTCGGTCTATCAGACGACAGATTAGAATTTCCTTTTCAGAGGGACGACCTTCGCGACGGAAGAAACCGCCCGGGATACGACCGGCTGCATAGACCTTTTCCTGGAAATCGACTGTAAGTGGAAAGAAATCCTGCCCGGGACGTGCACTTTTGGCACCGACCACTGTAACCAGAACAACTGTATCATCCATGCTTGCCATAATTGCCGCATCGGCCTGACGTGCAATTTCACCTGTTTCCAACGTAACGGTGTGCTCACCGTATTGAAATGACTTGCTTACCTTTTTCAAAATTTACCCTCTGCTCGGATACTGTCCAACTGACTTAATTACTCTGAGTGGTGCGGTAGTCGATATACGATTACTTACGCAGGCCCAGACGTGAGATCAAATTACGATAGCGCTCTGAGTCGCAACTTTTCAGGTAATCAAGCAACTTGCGACGCTTGCTTACCAGACGCAACAAACCCTGTCGTGAATGATGATCATGGATATGCTCTTTAAAATGGCCGGTCAGATCAGTGATCCGTGCGGTCATCAGGGCAACCTGTACTTCTGGCGAACCGGTATCTGTTGTTCCGGTCTGATATTCTTCAACAATCTTCGCCTTTGTTTCTGCATTTAAGGCCATTTTCTTCCTCTCTGGATGATCCTTACTAGATCCATGCTGGATCCTTACTGGTTACAGTCAATAAAACCCGCGTATTCTACCTGTGTGTTGTATATTCCTCAATACTAATATATGTGGAAAACCTAAATTTTGCTCCTCATTGTGAGGGACGGAGCAATCTCATAATAACGGATCCTTAGCAGGGAGATTGCCGCACCTGGCTCGCAGTGACGTCAAATTACCAGAACTGCGGATTTTAAAAAATACTCTTACATAGTGATTATTTGCTTTACATACAATCTGTTAACTATTGTTTTTATTAGTTATTAATTTAATATATTTTAGTCAGCTATTTGTACTGAGTAGTCTTTTAGGCTTAATTCGCCTGCCTTCCAGAGCCTCCCCTATGCCAATAAAATACTCATTTTCACTATACACACGCACCAGACCGACCTGCGGGACTTTGTCAGCACGCACTGTTTGGCCCTGACGGAAAAAATGGGAAGGATCGAGCGCGAGGCTAACACGAGGCATTTCGTTTATACCGGCATCTACCGCTAACAATTGCTGCAGACGTTGCTCGTTGCCCATTTCCTCCAGCTGCTCGAGTGTTACGGTATCACTGACATCAAATTTGCCGGCCATTGTCCTTCTCAATTCAGTCACATGTGCGCCACAACCCAGCGCTTCACCAATATCGAAAGCCAGGCTGCGAATATAAAAGCCTTTAGAGCAGTGTACATCCAGCGTTAGAAATTCGTCATTGAAGGCAAGCTGTGTCAATTCAAAGATCTCAACGGTGCGTGGCCTGCGCTCTACTTCAATTCCCTTTCTGGCAAGCTTGTACAGGGGCTGGCCATCTTTCTTCAAGGCCGAATACATGGGCGGCACCTGTTCAATAACACCCCTGAATTTATTCATCACTAACTCAAGCTGCTGGCTGGAGATATTAACTTTCTTCTGAGAAATGACATCACCCTCAGCATCACCAGTAGTCGTTTTTTCACCGAGCTTGAAGGTAGTCAGATAGCGCTTGTCGGAATCAAGCAGGTACTGGCTTAGTTTAGTCGCCTCACCGAAACACAGAGGAAGCAAACCACTGGCAAGAGGATCAAGACTCCCAGTATGACCGGCTTTTCTGGCATTGAACAGATGCTTGACCTGTTGCAGGGCCCTGTTTGAAGAGATACCCAGCCCCTTGTCCAGCAGCAGAATGCCATCTACCGGGTTGAGATGGCGCTGTGAACGCCTACTCACTCTTTGTTTTTGTCCTGTTCATTGTGCATAACATCTTCAATCAACTTACCAACACGCAGGCCACGTTCAATAGACTGGTCGTATGCGAAATGTAATTTCGGGATGTAACGGAGTTCGATACGGCTGGTTAACTCATGGCGAATAAAGCCGGCCGCTTTATTAAGTACTTTTTCAGTTTCTTTTATTGTCTTTTTGTCGCCCTGCATGATGAAATAAATTCGCGCAGAGGACATATCCCGTGTCATCTTGGTGTGGGTGATAGTAACGGCGGCAGCGCGCGGGTCATTCATATCCTTCTGCACAATATTGGCTACCTCCCGCTGAATAACCTCGGATACTCGGGATGCGCGACTAAAATCCCTGGGCATTACAACGAATCAAGCGTTCTTTTTGTTTCGGTGACCTCAAAGACTTCAATCTGGTCACCGACCTTAATGTCGTTGTAGTTTTTCACCCCGATACCGCATTCCAGGCCTGCCTTGACCTCATTCGCATCCTCTTTAAAGCGGCGCAATGAATCGAGTTTGCCTTCGAAGATAACAACATTATCCCGTAATACCCGAACCGGGTTATTTCGTTTGATTGAACCTTCGATCACCATGCAACCTGCGATCGCGCCAACCTTCGAAACCATGAATACATCGCGTACTTCTGCCAGGCCGGTAATCTCTTCTTTTATTTCAGGTGACAGCATACCTTCAATAGCCGCCTTCACCTGATCAACTGCATCATAGATTACCTTATAGTAGTAAACCTCAACACCTTCATTTTCGATTAGCTTTCTGGCCGCCATATCAGCACGCACATTAAAGGCAATGATGATTGCCTGGGAGGCCAGAGCCAGGTTTACGTCTGATTCTGAGATACCGCCAACCATGCCATGAACAACAGTGACCTTGACTTCATCAGAAGACATTTTCTCCAATGACTGGCTAAGTGCTTCCACTGAGCCCTGCACATCTGCCTTCACCAGCAAATTGAGAGTTTTCTTTTCGCTTTGTGAGTCTTCCATATTCTGGAAAATATTTTCCAGCTTACTTGCCTGCTGGCGTGCCAGCTTTGATTCCTTGGCCTTGCTTTTACGGTACATGGCAATCTCGCGTGCCTGTCGTTCATCACTCGCCACCAGTACCTCATCACCTGCTGTAGGAACACCGGACAAACCAAGTATTTCAACTGGAATTGACGGTCCTGCCTGCTTGATTACGTTGCCAACATCATCGTGCAAGGCACGTACCTTTCCACTTTCCTGGCCAGCAATAATAATGTCGCCCTTGTGCAGCGTCCCACCCTGAACAAGAAGAGTGGCCACTGGGCCACGGCCTTTATCCAGGCGTGCTTCAACGACCATTCCTTTCATAGGCCCTGTTACAGGGGCCTTCAATTCCAGTATCTCTGAAGTCAGCAGCACACTTTCAAGCAATGAATCTACCCCTTCACCAGTGTGTGCAGAAACGGCAATGGACATAACATCTCCGCCGTAATCCTCGACAAATACATCGTGAGAACTCAATTCTGATTTTACCCGTTCAGGATCTGCGCCTTCCTTATCTATCTTGTTGATAGCGATGATGATTGGAACACCTGCGGTGCGCGCATGATGTATCGCTTCAATAGTTTGCGGCTTTACGCCGTCATCGGCAGCTACGACGAGTATAACGATATCAGTCGCACTTGCACCACGCGCACGCATGGCACTGAACGCCTCATGGCCAGGTGTATCAAGGAAGGTCATACCACCATGCCCTGTTTCTACATGATAGGCGCCAATATGCTGGGTAATCCCGCCTGCCTCG
>JAUWVE010000134.1 GCA_030617565.1 Gammaproteobacteria bacterium
AGTGGCGATTAATAAGGGCAGCAGGGTCAGGTTTGCGATCAATGCTGTAATCATTGCCGCACCCGTCAGCAGGCCGAAATAGATTGTCGGGATGAAGTTGGACAGGGCAAGGATAGAAAAACCAACGGTGATAATCATTGAGGTGTAATACATTGCCCGCCCAATGCTGTTGTGGCAGCGCATTATGGTATACCAGTAGTTTTCATCCAGCCAGTATTCTTCCTGGAATCGGTGAACATAATGAATGGTGTCATCCACGGCTATGCCGATAGTGATTGCGGCAATGGTAATGGTCATTATATCGAGCGGAATGCCAGCCAGCCCCATTATCCCCAGTATTGTTGTGGCCGCCAGGATGTTTGGAATGATTGCCAGTGCGGCCATTTTGACTGACCGGAACAGCAGGATAAACATAGCCAGTATGGCAAGGAAAACGACGCCGAGAGTTTTTATTTGTGAGCTGAACAGGCTTTGCAGCATATTATTATAGAGGACCAGCATGCCAGTCAGATGTACCTGCTCAGGCTGGAAGCCCATGTCATCGATCAGATGACTACGTATTGTCTCTAACAGTTCGGCGCGTTTCAGCTCCGGGTCTGAATCAATCACCCGGACACTGAAACGCAGCTGATTACCGTCATATGACATATAAGGTGTGAACAGGCTTTGTTTTACCTCATCGGGTAGACGTTTGAACAAAACTGAAAGAAAGAAGTCATCCAGGTTTTTACCATCTTTCAATAACTGCAGCATACGCATGGCCGTGCTGATGGATAATACCTTGCCGGTTTCAGGCAGGTTGTCCAGGTAGTTGTGAATTTTATCTACATCTTCCAGCATGAATGAATTAAACCAGAAACTGGTACCGGCAATGCCGCTTAGTGCCTGTTCCGGGTAGCCGTATATTTCATCTTCTACGTAGCCGAATATCTCATCTTCAGCGTAGCCGTAGTACTCATCATTCGTGTAGGCCTTTTTCTCCTCTTCCATTTCCTGAAAAAAGCTGGCAGGTGCATCAATAATAACTTCCAGCGGAGTCGTGCCACCCAGTGTCTGATCAATTAATTTCATACCCTGGTGGATTTCGGTTGAGGATTTGAAGTAGCTGATGAAGCTATTTTCCACAGTTAGCTTTGAAATACCGACCAGGCTCACCAGTGCCAATATCAACGCACCAAGCAGCACGCACAGTTTCCGATGTTCAATCAGGTTGGCAATGTAACGGGTAAGGGTGCCGGTGATGTCGTGCAGTTTTCCCGGCTTACCGGCTTTGAGCAGTACCAGGCTTGCAGGGAACAGGGTGAATGTATAGAAGAAGGCCACGGCAATTCCGATGACCATCATCCAGCCAAAATCGATGACGGGCCGTATATCACTAAAGATCAGGGAGGCAAATGCCACCATAGTGGTGATTGCCGTATAAAAACTGGGCAGAAATTTACTGCGGATGGTTTGGCTTACCAGTGTACGCTGGTCGCTATCCGGCCTGTCTACATGCAGTTCCCGGTAACGGACGATGAGATGAACCGTCAGTGACATAGTGATAATTAACAACAGCGATATGAAGTTGGATGACACCACAGTCACACGCCAGCCCAGTAATCCAAGGATGCCCAGCATCGACAGGCCTGTGGCACCACAGGTAAGTACTGGCAGGTAGACCCAATGGGGTTTACGAAATGCGATATAGAGAAAGCCAATCAACAATACCAGTACAGCAAAACCGAATAATTTTAAATCACTCCTGACATAGTCCATAGAGTCTGCAACGATCATAGGAACGCCGCCGAGGAACAATTGAGCCTTGTCCCGATGGCCATCCATGATGTTACGAATTTTCTGTATGTCGGTTCGTTCCTGTTCCAGCAGACCATCGCTGTATTCATCAAACTCTTTGGTTACGTGTGCCAGCTCTTTCTTTTGTTCGGGCGTCAGGGTGCTTTCCATGCGTAATTCACGCAAGCTGTTTCGTCGATCAAAAAGTTGTTGCCAGGTCTCATCGCGGTGAAGCTTGATTTGCAGGGCAGTAGTTCGGCCATCCGGGCTGATTATCAGGTTGCTGTAAAAAGGGCTGCTGGTCAGTTCTTTTCTGGCCATGCCGGGCACGGTATCCGGTGATTCCAGGGTACGAATATTTTTGCTCAATTCAGATAGCGAGACAGGTGGACTGCTTATCAGAGGTACATCAAGTATTGTGGTGACGCTGTCAACGCGCTTGACAGTTTTCAGCTGCTGCCTTAATTCAGCCAGGTCAGCCAGAATTGTTTTGCCGAACAGGCCTTTTTTCGGGGTATAGGTAATAACCAGGTAGTCTTCAGAGCCGTATCGGGCGGAGATGGAACGGTAATAACGCAGGGCAGAGTCATTTTCAAGAACCAGCGTATCAGCCGAGGCATCCAGTTTGAAGTCCTTACTACAGTAGCCGATAGAGGCAGTTAGAATGAATAACAGGCCCAGAGTCAGCCAGGGACGATCCAGAATCAGACTCTCATATAAGCCGGTCAATTTCTGCATAGTAACTTTTAGCATTAAGCCGCGTTCTCAGGCTCAAGTTTCTTATTATCATCCAGCAGGTCCATGAACAACTTCTCAAGTCTGTTGGTTTTGTTGCGCAGGCTGAGTATGTTGATGCCATGGCTGGATAACTGGCTGAAAAGGCTGTTAAGGTCTTTCTCTTTTTCCACGTCAACAGCAAGTGTGTGGGCATCAATTTTAAGCAGGGTGTAGCCGTCAAGCTCAGGTACATCAGCGATTTCTTCCTGTGTGTCGAGCAGGAAGGTCTCAATGTGGAGTTGGCCCAGCAGATTCTTCATGCTGGTATTTTCCATGATCTGTCCCTGGTCAATGATCGCAATATTGCGACACAGGTTTTCGGCTTCTTCCAGGTAGTGCGTGGTCAGGATGATCGTTGTTCCCTGCTGGTTGATTTCGCGTAGAAATTCCCACATCGAGCGGCGAATTTCGATATCGACTCCGGCAGTGGGCTCATCGAGTATCAATAGTCTTGGTTCATGTACCAGCGCGCGGGCGATCATCAGCCGCCTTTTCATGCCGCCGGACAGGGTCCGTGCTGCGCTATCCCGTTTATCCCACAGTTCCAGGCGGCGCAGGTATTTTTCTGCACGCTGCCGGGCAAGCTCCGGTTTCAGGCCATAATATCCGCCCTGATTGATGACGATATTGATGACTTTTTCAAATACTCCGAAATTGAATTCCTGCGGAACCAACCCTATGCAGGATTTCAGCGACTCAAGATCGCTGTCGAGATCATGCTCGAACACCGTCACTTTTCCCTGTGTTTTATTTACCAGTGATGTGATTATGCCGATGATCGTCGATTTCCCGGCACCATTAGGACCGAGCAGGGCAAAAAAGTCGCCGCTCTCCACTTCCAGATCAATACCTTTCAGCGCGTTGATACCGCCGGCATATTGTTTGTGCAAATTTTGTATTGTTAATGCCTTCATTATTAATCACTGTGTTGGGTTGCTTATCGAGAATGCCGGGCTGGGTTTCCTGACCGCATTGCCTCAATATGACAGACTTTGAATAAAAAACTGAATATATCCAGAATTAATAGAGGAATCCTTAAGCGTTCCTTTTTGAGCCTTTTGCGGCACGTCCCTGGCATGCTTGTCGTTTATTTCACTAGCCAGCCCATCAAGTATTTCTAAGCTAAAACGTGGTTTCAAATAGCGGCTGGCATTGTACAATGTTTTGTGCCTGCCATAGGGTATCATCATATTCATCATGCTAGAAATAGAACATAATTTCAGCTTTTTCATATGTGCGCTCTATTATTCTCACACAATGTGCGTTAGTTTGTGATGTGACCAAGGCATGTACATACTGCCTGTATCTACCTTGTAATCTACGAAAAATGGGGGCTGTGGAGAATTTTAGGAACAGGCCTGGCAAGTCATCAGATTGGCGTAGAACCTGGATCTGTGGCTGGGGCATACAGCAAGAGTATGAACTGTAGTCTGTAGTATAGAAGCTCATCTGCTGATCACCCTGTACCAGCAGTCTAGACCACACATTAGAATAGACAGATCGTTTAAATCGAGCTAAGCTGTTTGCCGTCTAAAAAAATATAACAATTATATTCTTCCTCCCAAGTGTGACTTTTGACTGCCCCTGTTTGCAGGGGCATTTTTTCTATACCATGTAATCTGAGGTTCCCTGGACTGGTGGAACAAGCCACTTCAGTCCACTGCTGTCCCACTTAAAATATTGTAAAGACCTGGAACATATTGGGTCTACTTGTTCTCGCTACGAACAAACAGACAAGAGACACGAATCCAAAGAACCTGTTTCGTCATTCCGGACTTGATCCGGAATCCATATCTAT
>JAUWVE010000002.1 GCA_030617565.1 Gammaproteobacteria bacterium
TGCCCTGCCTTTTCTGCTTATTCTGGTCTGGAGTCTTATCGCATTAAGCTTTATTGATTTCGACCATAAGCTGCTACCGGACAAACTGCTACTACCGATACTCTGGCTGGGACTGCTGGTCAATAGCCAGGGTCTCATTACTGATATCTATTCTTCACTTTACGGCGCAGTTGCAGGCTATCTTACCCTCTGGTTCATTTTCCAGGCATTTAAACTGCTTACCGGCAAAGAAGGCATGGGCTACGGAGATTTTAAATTGCTCGCCCTGATCGGCGCCTGGCTAGGATGGCAGATGCTGCCACTGGTAATTTTACTCTCTTCACTGGTTGGTGCTGTGATAGGAATACTGGGAATATTGATACTTGGCCGTGACAGGCAACTTCCCATTCCCTTCGGACCCTATTTGTCTATAGCCGGACTTATCGCCTTACTCTGGGGACAGGAAATAATTGACAGCTACCTGCAGTTTGCTGGCCTGTAGATAATCTACATGTTACGCATTGGCCTGACAGGTGGTATCGGTAGTGGCAAAACGACAGTAGCGAATTATTTTTCTTCTCTTGCTATAGACGTCATCGATGCCGATGAAATTGTTCACCAAATAAGTGTACCTGGACAGAAATGCTTTGAGGCTATCACCGAATATTTTAGCGAAGATATTCTTAATGCCGATGGCACTATTAACCGCAAGGCTCTCTCTAATAAAGTCTTCAGAAACGAAACGGCGCGTAAAAAACTGGAAGCTATACTCCATCCCGCAGTAAAGGCTGCCATGAAAATGGCCATACAGGAAGTCCGTTCACCCTACTGCATACTCGTTATCCCATTGCTGGTTGAAACCGGCTTTACCGAGCTTGTAGACCGTGTGCTGGTCGTTACTGCAGATAGAGAAAAAAGATTCGCATGGATTAAGCAGCGTAACGGTCTGAGTGACGAGCTGATTGAATCCATTATGGCCGCACAGGCCAGCGATGAAGAACGAAGGAAAATTGCAGATGATATTATCGAAAATGATGGTTCGCTGGAATCTCTGCTGCAACAGGTAAAACTACTGGATCAAAAATATAGAGGGTTAACACTAAAGACTAAAGACTAAAGGCAATCAATATCGCATTTGTTTTTTCATCTTTAGTCTTTAGTCCTTCGTCTTCTTTTCTTTTACGTCCTATACTCCGCATTAATACGAATATACTCATGACTCAAATCTGAGGTCCACACGGTTACCGACTCAGCAGTACTACCTAATTTTATATCAATGGTAATTTCTATGTCCGCAACTGCCTGCAGACCTGCATCTTCTGTATACGAAGGATCTGGTTCCCCTGCTGTGACTATGGCAACACCATTAAGCATTATATTCACCTGGCTGATATCCAGTGAACTGACGGCTGCACGGCCTACTGCTGCCAGTATGCGGCCCCAGTTCGGGTCTGAAGCAAACAATGCCGTTTTGACCAGAGGTGATTCGGCAACGGTGTAGGCAACAGCGAGGCAATCATTTTCTGATTCAGCACCACTAACATTGATGGTAATGAATTTTGTCGCGCCTTCTGCATCACGAATTATGGCCTGCGCCAGGCCCTGCATCAATTCAGTCAGAGCAGTGGAAAATTGGGCAAATTCTGCGCTGTCAGCCTTAATCGGCTGCATATCCACCGCTCCACTTGCCAGCAGGGTGCAGGCATCATTGGTCGATGTGTCACCATCAACGGTAATGCGATTGAATGAAATACCTGTGGCCTTGTTTAGTAGTTTTTGAAGTACGGCTTGTTCTATTACCGCATCGGTGGCAATGAAGGCAAGCATGGTGGCCATATCAGGACGAATCATACCGGCCCCTTTTGCCATGCCGGTGATGTTTACTTCACACCCAGCTATGTCTAGCTTCCTCGACAACAGTTTCGGTACCGTATCGGTAGTCAGAATCGCCTTTGCTGCACGTACCCAGGCATCTGCTTCTGCACTGAGACTCTTCACGCAATCTGGAATTGCCGCTGCAAATGCCTGAACAGGTATTTGTTCCCCGATCACACCAGTAGAATATGGTAGAACTTCTGACGCATCACAGCCAAGTGCCCCGGCCAGCAGCTCACAACACTGGACTGTATTCTTCATGCCTTTTTCACCAGTACCGGCATTCGCATTGCCGGAATTAACCAGTAATGCTCGAGGCATAGATTGTGTGATGTGTTCTTTTGCTAATTGAACCGGTGCAGCTGAAAATTTATTCTGAGTAAAAACAGTCGCACAACTTGACCCTGCCTGACATTCAATAACAACAAGATCGTCTCTGTCTGTATAGCGTATGCCTGCAGCTGCTGTTGCTAATCGAATTCCTTTAACCGGGTATATTGTCATGACTGTTTTATCTTCTTAGGCAAGTGGACTCAGAGGGTAAAAATATTATATTAGATTCGCCGCGAGGGCGCGCCTCCCACAGAAAAGCTCAAAGCTCAAAGCAGAAAGTGGGTTATATTTTTACTTTAAACTTTCAATTTTTCACTTTTTAGCTTGAAGATGTGGGAGGGGGAGGCGCCCTCACGGTGAAAGAACATTAGCCTCCCACAAAATAATTAGTGAAATATAAAAGAGCCAGTCTCTGATTTGCTAGGAAATTTTACCGTGGCATTGTTTGTACTTTTTTCCTGAACCACAGGGGCATGGCTCATTACGGCCAATCTTCTTTTCCTGTCGCACAAATGGGGTATGCCCCACTTCTGCATCAGCGGCCTGTGTCGCCTCAGCAGGGGCGGCATTCGCATCAGGATGGTTGAATTCCATGGCCTGCTGTTGCTGCTGTTGCTGCATATTCGCTTCCATCTCAGTTACTTCACTTTCTTCACGCAGCTGAACACGGGCAAGCAGTGTCGTAATTTCATGCTTGATACGCCCAAGCATAAAGGTGAACATTTCAAAGGCTTCGCGCTTATATTCCTGCTTGGGATCTTTTTGTGCATAACCACGCAGGCCGATCCCCTGGCGCAGATGGTCCATCGAGGCAAGATGGTCTTTCCAGTGACTATCAAGCACCTGCAGCGTGATGGCCTTCTCAAGATGGTTCATCACATCACTGCCATAGGCTTCAAGCTTTTCCTGATAGATTTTATTAACAGCTACCTGCACCCGTTCACGCAGTGTTTCTTCGTGCAGCTCGTCATCCTCTTCCATCCATTCTCGCAGAGGCAATTGCAGACCGAATTCGCCCTCAAGATCTTCTTCAAGATGCTCAAGATCCCACTGCTCTGGCATGCTGCCCGGGGAAATGTAATTGGAGACTTCACTTTCTACGACATCATGACGAATTTTAGAGATATTTTCCGAGATATCATCAGTATTCATCAGATCATTGCGCTGCTTATAGATGACCTTGCGCTGCTCGCTAGCCACATCATCATATTCAAGCAGCTGCTTGCGAATATCAAAGTTACGACCTTCTACTTTTTTCTGAGCATTTTCAATGGCTTTCGATACCCACGGATGTTCAATTGCCTCACCTTCTTCCATCCCAAGCTTCTGCATGATGGACGATACTTTTTCTGAGGCAAAAATACGCATCAGACTATCTTGCAGTGAGAGATAAAAGCGCGTAGAACCCGGGTCACCCTGACGACCTGATCGACCACGCAACTGATTATCTATTCTGCGTGATTCATGCCGTTCAGTACCAACAACATGTAAGCCGCCGGATTCAATAACCGCATTATGTCGCTCCTGCCATTTTTCCTTTATATCAGCTCGACGTGATTCATCATCGACCTCAGCCAGTTCCATATCCAGGTTACCGCCAAGAACGATATCCGTTCCACGACCGGCCATATTGGTTGCAATCGTGATGGAACCCGGGGCGCCGGCCTGGGCAATACTATGTGCTTCACGCTCATGCTGCTTGGCGTTGAGTACTTCGTGCTTTACGCCGGCTTTCTTCAGCAGGTTTGAGATGTATTCAGAGGAATCGATGGAAGCCGTACCCACCAACACAGGCTGGTCACGCTTTTTACAATCCTCTACATCTTCAAGAATCGCCTGATATTTCTCTTCTACCGTGCGGAAAATTTGATCGCCGAAATCATCTCGCATGGCTTGCTGATTGGTCGGTATAACCACCACTTCCAGACCATATATCTGGTGAAACTCAAAGGCTTCGGTATCAGCCGTACCCGTCATACCGGACAATTTGTCGTATAGACGAAAGTAATTCTGGAAAGTAATCGAAGCCAGAGTCTGGTTTTCCTGCTGAATCTTAACGCCTTCCTTTGCCTCCACTGCCTGGTGAAGACCATCCGACCAACGCCGTCCCTGCATCATACGACCGGTGAATTCATCAATAATAACAATCTCATTATTATTCACGATGTAATCGACATCACGCTGGAACAGCATATGTGCTCTTAATGCCGCATTCAGATGATGCAGCAGACTAATGTTACTGACATCATAAAGGCTACTTCCCTCGGACAGCATGCCAGCTTCCGCGAGCAACTTTTCTGCATGCTCATGTCCAGCTTCTGTCAGGAACGCCTGCTTGGACTTCTCATCAACCGAGTAATCTCCCGGACCGTCTTCGCTCTCCTGTTTTACCATTGAGGGGATAACAGTGTTAATCCTGAGATAAAGCTCGCTGCTACCTTCTGCCGGGCCGGAAATGATGAGTGGCGTACGTGCCTCATCTATCAGGATGGAGTCCACCTCATCAACAATCGCAAAGGCAAGTTTTCCCTGCATTCTTTCATCAGACTGAAAGGCCATATTATCTCTAAGATAGTCAAAACCATATTCATTATTGGTACCGTAAACGACATCGCAGGCATAGGCCGCCTTTTTCTCTTCCGGGCTCTGGCCAGAATAGATGACGCCAACAGATAAGCCGAGAAAGTTATAGACTTTACCCATCCATTCCGCATCGCGTTTGGCCAGATAATCATTCACGGTAATGACATGTACACCGTCACCAGGTAAGGCATTTAGATAGGCGGAAAGTGTAGCGACCAGTGTTTTACCCTCACCCGTGCGCATTTCAGCAATGTTTCCATTGTGCAATACCATGCCACCAACCAGCTGCGTATCGAAATGTCGCATACCCAGTGCACGCCTGGCAGCTTCTCTTACCGTTGCAAATGCCTCAGGCAACAGTGCATCAAGCGATTCACCATCCTTGTAACGTTTACGGAATTCATCGGTTCTCGCGACCAGGGCAGCATCATCGAGTGATTCAACCGATGGTTCGAGGGCATTAATCTGATTAACAGATTTGTTGTATTTTTTAATCAGTCGCTGATTGCGGCTACCAAAAATCTTTTTAAACAAGGTGTGTTCCTACTTTGGATTGTCGTGAATGACAGTCAAATAAGATATTCTTTCTGATCATTCTTTGTTAAGTCTGCTGTTTTCTACCGGTGCCTGATTTGCCTCTCAAGACACAGAGACATGTTGCAACATCAGTTATCTTTTGCTTTTCGGGCAGTATACAGTCGCTTGCGAGGATTAAATCTGCGGCCATCTTTAAACATTTCAAGATGAAGGTGCGGTCCGGTTGAACGGCCGGTAGAGCCAATTTTAGCAATCACCTGATCCTGATCTATGCGGTCGCCGGTGTTGACCATAACTTCTGATATATGGGCATAACGAGTTGAATAACCATTACCGTGGTCAATTTCAACCATATTGCCAAAACCATTCCTGTTACCGGCATATGTCACCACGCCGGCAGCCAGTGCATGAATAGGCGAACCCTTGGCTGAAGGTATATCGACACCTTTGTGGAAAACCTTTTTACCGGTGAAAGGGTCACTGCGATAGCCATAAGAAGAAGAAATATAACCTCTTTTTACCGGCCAGCCTTTCGGGTCCAAAGACTGTTTCAGGTCTTTGTCCAGCATAATGCTTTCAAGCAAGCCCAGTTCAATGCTTTCCTGGGACAGGTTTGCTGAAACACGGTCTATAACACTTTTTAAATCTGACTGGCTAAGATGCTTGCCCGGCAATTCACTATTAGTGCCACCTAAAGCAGGTTCAATGCTGAAATCAAACTCACTCTTGTCAAGTCCGGCCATCTCAGCCAGCCTCAATCCCAGGGCATTGCTGCGCATGGATTCTGCCTGCATACGTCCTAACTGAAGGCTCAGTGCATCAAGATTTGCCTCTGACTGCAGTCTAATATCGTCAACTTCCTGTTGTAAGGCGACCAACCTTTGTTTTTGTTCAGTGATTTTCTCACTTGCAGAATGATCGCCAGTCGCCGTAAGTTTATCTGCCAGATACCAGGCCATGCCACCAACCGTAAAGGGAACAATCAGAAACAAAGCCACACCAAGCATCCAGGTTGCGCGGGATGACAGGCATGACCGGCAGACACGGCCAGAACGTTTTGGAATGATGATTATTTGCATGGTTTTCAGAAAATCGTAAAGTTTTTAGTCCTTAGTATTTAGTACCCAAGATATTTCCCTTTTATAAGAAATATAGCTATAAAGTATGAATGAAACATATATCAAGCTATATCTCACAAAGTGGCCTGAAACGTCAGGTATCCAGTGACTGGCTAACTGCGCTGTGGCATCGATCCGCGCCGTCTGCCTTGCAAAAAGTCTGTCACCCCAGTAAATACCACGATAACTGCCTTACACTTCAGGTGGAGTCATCTATCTGGTTAAGCCGCATTCGACAGCAACAAAAATCTCTAATACGGCATCTACGCCGTAGTCGTGAATTCGCCAGTCTCGGAAAAATAAAGCTGGAGGTCTCGCCTCGTCAGATGGCTACACCACAAAAGAAGCCAAACCATTTTCACCAAAAACTATCCGACAGCAATAAAAAACTACTTCTTAGCTCTGCCAGCCATCTGTCAGACCCTGAACTTAGTCAATCACTGGTACGACTGGCTAAAACTGCTTCAAGATCCTGAATTCTATATTACTTTTTCTAAACTACTTTCCTGTACTCTTCTCAAACCGACACAAACAATAAGGGCAACTCTAATAAATTCACTATTGCGTGACAGGGGCGACACCTGAAAAAGGTATCGGAGCTTCCTTCGGATCATCGAAGGATACAACCTCAAAGGCACTTTCATCATTAATCAGCTTGCGTAGTAAGCGATTATTCAGCTCATGACCGGACTTGTGGGCACTGAATTCACCGATCAGCGGGTGCCCGAGAAGATATAGATCACCAATCGCATCCAGTACTTTATGCTTGACGAATTCATCTTCGTAACGCAGGCCATCTTCATTCAAAATATGGTAATTATCCATGACAATGGCATTATCAAGACTGCCACCGCGCGCCAGACCAGCATTTCTCAATGCCTCCAGGTCATGCATAAAACCAAAGGTTCTCGCCCGGCTGACTTCTTTGACAAAAGAGGTGGTTGAAAAATCGACTGTTGCGACCTGTATTGCATTCTTAATAACGGGGTGATCAAAATCGATGGTGAATGAAACCTTAAAACCGTCCAAAGGCTTGAACTGGGCCCATTTATCACCGTCTTCCAGTCTCAGTTTTTTCTTGATTCGGATATATTTCTTAGCACTGGGCTGTTCCTGAATACCGGCTGATTGCAACAGGAAGACAAAAGGCCCGGCACTACCATCCATAATTGGCACTTCCGGAGCTGTCAGGTCAACATAAGCATTATCAATCCCAAGCCCGGCAAAGGCTGACATCAGATGCTCAACAGTTGAAATCTTGATGCCGTCCTTCTCCAGCGATGTGGACAATCGGGTATCGCCGACATTATCCGCGATGGCAGGAACTTCAACGGGCACATCCAGGTCGATTCGTCTAAACACCACGCCTGTATCGACCGGTGCTGGCCTGAGTGTCAAATAAACCTTTTCACCTGTGTGGAGTCCTACACCTGTGGCACGTATCACATTTTTTAGAGTGCGTTGTTTGATCATCTGTTTTACCCTTTTCAAGCTGAGTTCGTCAAAAAACACCCCGAAATTTGCGCAGCCTCTATAATTTGCCCATAAAGTTGACAATGCTACACGAAATTAAGGGAATTGTGTACTCCAGTTTCACATTCATACTCACCATTAGTCATTAAAAACACTACGCTAAAACACCTCTTGCATCAGTCTGCCTGCCTGCGCAAAAAAGCCGGGATATCCAGATATTCGGAGCCAGTTTCCTCTCCAGGAACAAATTTCTCACCCATTTTTCGCTCCTTATTGATGCGCAGAATTGTTGGCTCATCCAGATCGCTATAATTACCTGGAACACCAGAATCTGCCTCCTGCGGTCGCGCACCTCGCACCAGGCTTGGTTTTTGTTCTTTACGAGAAACATCATCCAGCCCTGTTGCGACGACCGTCACACGCAGCTCGTCACCCATGTCTTCATCGATAACTGCACCGATAACAATGATGGCGTCCTCATGGGTATACTCTGAGATTGCATCACCCACTTCTGAGAACTCCCTCATGGTAATGCTGGTATTGGCTGTGATGTTAACCAGCATGCCGCGTGCACCGGAGATGTCGAAGCCTTCCAGGAATGGACTGAAGAGTGCGCCACTTACTGCCTCGGCGGCACGGTTATCACCCGATGCGGCAGAAGAGCCCATCATCGCCTTACCCATTTCCTGCATCACGGTAGTCACATCCGCGAAGTCAACGTTGATAAGGCCCTGGCGCGTAATCAGTTCAGCAATTCCCTGCACTGCTCCCTGCAGCACCTCATTGGCCATCGAGAAAGCATCGGTAATCGGAGAATCTTCTACATCCAGCAGCTTCTCATTTGAGATGGTAATTAATGAGTCGACATATTCTGTCAGTTCAGAAATACCTTCATCTGCGATCTTCATGCGTCGGTTGCCTTCAAAACGGAAGGGGCGTGAAACTACCGCTACCGTCAGTATGCCCATCTCTTTGGCCTGTTGTGCAATAACCGGTGCAGCGCCTGTTCCGGTACCACCGCCCATGCCGGCGGTGATGAATACCATGTCAGCCCCATCCAGTGCTTCAGCGATGCGGTCTTTGTCTTCCAGTGCCGCCTGCCTGCCTATCTGCGGGTCGGCACCTGCACCCAGACCTTTGGTCAGGTTTGCACCAATCTGTATCACAGAGTGTGCTGTGGAGGCATTTAATGCCTGGGCATCAGTGTTGGCCTTGATGAAATCAACGCCATCAATGTTCCCGAGCATCATATAATCTACGGCATTACCACCACCGCCGCCGATACCGATCACCTTGATCACGGCCTGTTGATTGGTTGTATCCATTAACTTAAACATAGTCACATCTCCTTCTTTGATGGTCTAATTTCTGTTGTCTGTAAATAATTAATAAGTTTTCATCTTCATGATGATTAAAAACTGCCACTGAACCAGCTTTTCATCTTTCTCATAACAGAGCCGATACCCGACTTCATTATTTCTGATGAAGCCGGGTCTTTACGCCGGCGGTTACCAAAATGAATCAGTCCTATCCCAGTTGAATAAATTGGATTGCAAACCACTTCTTTCAGCCCTCCTGTGTAGTCCGGCAAGCCCAGCCGGACCGGTTGATGAAACACTTCCTCTGCCAGCTCTACCATGCCTTGCAGCTTTGAAGAACCGCCGGTCAAAACGATGCCTGAACCGATAAGATCCTCGAAGCCGCTGCGGCGTAATTCAGCCAGCACCAGGCCATACATTTCCTCTACCCGGGGTTCGACCACCTCGGCCAGTGTTTGCCTGGCGACACGCCTTGGTGGGCGGCCGCCGACACTGGAGGTTTCAAAAACATCTGTTGGATCTGTCAGCTGCGTTAAGGCACAGCCATATTTTTTCTTGATCTCTTCTGCGGAATTGGTCGGTGTACGCAATGCTACGGCGATATCATTAGTAATCTGATCACCGGCAATCGGGATTACGGCTGTATGTCGTATAGAACCTTCAGTAAACACAGCAATGTCAGTCGTGCCGCCGCCGATATCTACCAGGCACACACCCAGATCCTTTTCATCCTCTTCCAGCACCGCATCGCTCGAAGCTAGCTGCTCAAGAATGATGTCATCGACCTCCAGGCCACAACGCTGGATACACTTGATAATATTTTGTGTGGCACTGACTGCACCCGTAATTATATGTACCTTGGCCTCCAGCCGGACACCACACATGCCAACGGGTTCTTTGATGCCATCCTGTGAATCAATAATAAATTCCTGTGGCAGGATGTGCAGTATTTTCTGATCCATGGGTATTGCCATGGCACGCGCTGCTTCAATGACACGGTCGACATCTCCCTGACCAATTTCCTTGTCCCGTACGGCGACCACGCCCTGGGAATTGAAACTATTGATATGAGCGCCAGCGATGCCCGCATAGACAGAATAAATCTGACAGCCTGCCATCAATTCCGCCTCTTCAACTGCACGCTGTATGGATTGCACTGTCGATTCAATATTTGCCACTACGCCACGCTTCATGCCTCGGGCAGGATGATGACCTACACCGACAATCTCTATCTCACCATCAGCGTCGACTTCGCCGACTATAGCCAGCACTTTGGAAGTGCCAATATCCAGCCCTACAATTAAGTTGCTATCGTTCTTTTTTACCATCGTGTTTTACCAGTCATATTGATCACTTTACGGCTCATCCGGCATTTACCGGTGTTGTTTCTTCAATGCTGTTCCACTTCACAGCAAAACCATTCGGGTATCGCAGGTCAACAGAGATCAGGCGTTGTTCAAGTTTGCCCAGCGTTTGCCCATAGGCACGCGCAAAACGATAAAGCCGGTCCTGCATGTCGCGACGCCCTAGACGTATGCTTATCTGCTCATTGCGTAAGTAATTTGATGCCGAAATTTGCCATGCTCCGCGCTGTGAATAGCTTAATTTCCTTAACTGCATGCCAACATCTGCAAGCAGGCTGGAAAATTGCTGAGACCTCAGTTGTACAAGAACCTGTGTTCCATCCGGACCAGACCAGAGCGGCAGACCTGGCATTTTTAAACCGGGTAATTCCACTATGGTGGCATCGCTGGTCACCCAGCCTGCCTTATTCCAGGCAGCGATTAATCGCTGCTCTTTTACATTGACCTGCAAGGTATCCGGCCAACGACGACTGACTGAAACATCTGACACCCAGTCGATATCACGCAGTGCTGCCTCAAGCTTCTGCAGATCAATGGCAAAGAAATTATTGCCGATATAAGGCGCCACATTTTCCTGCAATGCTGACTTTTCCACGTGTCGAAATTCACCGATAAAACTTATCCGCGAAACGGGAAAACGGTCAGGCTGCAGTATATAATCTGCAAACATCAGGATGCCGCCAGCAAACAGGAGTAGCAGCAGCATACTGCTAAGCAGACTTCCTTTTTGCTGCCCGGCTGATGCAATAGTCGGCTGGCACTTAGTCATCTGCCGTCTCCAGTATCCGCAACACCAGTTGATTAAAATCCATGCCTGCCTGTTTCGCCGCCATGGGTACCAGCGAGTGGCTGGTCATACCCGGTACAGTATTCACTTCAAGCAGATAAGGTTTTTGATTCTCATCCAATAGCACATCCACCCGACCCCAGCCGCTGCATGCACTGATATCAAAGGCCCGGGTCGCCAGCTTCTGCACCTCTTCTTCAAACTCCGCGGTTAACCCGCATGGGCAGATGTAGGCCGTTTCTTCACTGAGATACTTGGCTTCGTAATCATAGAACTTCCCTGCAGCTTCAAGACTGATGACGGGTAAGGCACGATCGTCCAGCATGGCAACGGTTAGCTCCGTCCCGTTTATCCATTTCTCAGCCAGTACAATGTCATCAAGTTTTTTTGCTTCCTGCCAGGACTGCAGCAGTTCCACCTGATTCTCTGCCTTACTGATACCAATGCTTGATCCTTCACGCGATGGTTTAACTGCCATAGGAAATCCAATCTGTAGGGCAGCCTGCGCTAGATCAGACTCTGTCTTAAGCAGCATAAACTCAGGTGTAGGCAGACCTGCTCCCTGCCACATTAATTTGCATCGAGCTTTTTCCATTGCGATGGCGGAACCCAGTACACCGCTGCCTGTATAGGGAATACCCAGCACCTCCAGTGCTCCTTGCATTACACCATCCTCTCCCCAGCGGCCATGCAAGGCGATGAAAACACGATCAATGCCGGCATCCTGCAAATCAGCCAGTACTGAACTATCTTTTGCATCAAAGCCCTGTGCATCGACACCCTGTTGCTGCAATGCTGCCAGCACGGCATTGCCTGACAATAAGGAAATTTCGCGCTCAGCCGAGGGGCCACCCATGAGAACGGCAACTTTACCGAAACGTGAAGTCATTGAAGCATCAGGTATTGAGGATTCAGGCATTATCGGCCTCCCCGATGATATGAACTTCCGGCTGCAACTTTATTCCTTCCTGTTCTGAGACAACTGTCTGTATATGAAGTACCAAAGCTTCGATATCTGCCGCTGTTGCACCACCCGTATTAATGATGAAATTTGCATGCTTGCCTGACACACAGGCAGCGCCAATTCGCGAGCCCTTCAGACCACAAACATCAATCAGTCTGGCGGCAAAATCACCAGGAGGATTCTTAAATACTGAACCGGCATTTGCGGTACCCACCGGCTGAGATTCGTTTCTTTTTTGCAGTAGATTACGCACCCGGCTTTTCGATTCTGCACTGCGGCCCGTCTTCAGCCTCAAATTCGCGGCAACAAACCATTCATCTTGCGGGCCATGTACTGAGCGATAATCCACGGCAAAATCATCTACCGATCGCTGGATCTGATTTCCACTACGATCCATCATTTCGACAGAATCGACGATTTGCCAGGTTTCATCACCAAATGCACCGGCATTCATCGCCAGCGCACCGCCAAACAAGCCCGGTATACCGGCCAGAAATTCAGCACCGGAGAGATTGCTGTTGGCACAGAAACGCGCCACTCTGGCGGATGAAACACCCACTTCCACACGTACCAGTGCCTGTTCAACTAACGAGATATTATTCAGCCCATTTAACACATGTATGACTATCCCGCGTATACCACCATCCCGTACCAGCAGGTTGCTGCCAAGCCCCAGCCAGGTGAGCGGCAATGAGGGGTCGGATTCACGCAGAAAAACTGCCAGATCATCAATCGATGTCGGCTGATAGAAATAATCTGCAGGCCCACCTACTCTCCATGAGGTATGTTTTGCCATCGGCTCGTTGGTCAACAACCGGCCATTCCAGTTATTTGTGCTGGCAGGCATCATCCAGCCTCCCCTGACAGCTTGCTGATAAAATCCGGTAATTCCTGGGCGATGCGGCCGATATCGCCCGCACCAAGAGTAATCAATACATCACCTGCCTGCAGCGTATCTGCCAGAACTTCAAGCAGCTGTTCCCGGTCTTCGACAAACACCGGTATCGCCTTGCCACGTGCACGAATGGCACGGCACAGGGCCCTGCCGTCTGCACTGTCAATAGCGGCTTCACCCGCTGCATAGACTTCCATCACGATGAGGTGGTCAACAACACTGAGGACGCGCCCGAAGTCCTCCAGTAAATCACACGTACGGCTGTAACGGTGCGGCTGAAACACTACCAGCTTGCGGCGGTCCGGCCATGCAGCTTCCGCAGCGGCTAAAGCAGCCTCCAATTCACGCGGGTGATGGGCATAATCATCAACCAGTAGTAGCTCGCCAGCATCAAATGCCAGCGGTCCCTTAATCTGGAAACGTCTGTCTATGCCCTGAAATTCGCTGAGGCCTGCAATAATCTTTTCATTGCCGATACCCAGATTCCAGGCAACTGCAATGGCAGCCAGTGTGTTGAGTACATTATGCCGGCCCGGCATATTGAGGCTAACATCCATTTCCATGCCGGTAGACTTCTGATGGACCCTGAACACCGAACGTACGCCCTGCTGTCTGAAATCACTGGCCTGGATATCGGCATCATCACTGAAGCCATAACTCACCATCGGCCTGCTGATTGACGGCATGATCTCACGTACAACCGGATCATCAATACAGAGAATAGCCAGTCCGTAAAAAGGAATATTATGCAGAAACTGAATGAATGCCTCTTTCAATTCAGTGAAGTCACCGTGGTAGGTCGCCAGATGATCTGCATCAATATTTGTCACAACTGCAATCAATGGCTGCAGGTGCAGGAACGAAGCATCACTTTCATCAGCTTCAGCAACCAGGTATTCACCCTGCCCCAGTCTTGCATTGGCATCGGCACTTAAAAGACGACCGCCGATGATAAAGGTTGGGTCCATTTCGCCGCTGGCCATGACACTGGCAACTAACGAAGTCGTTGTGGTTTTTCCATGTGTACCGGCAACCGCGATGCCTCTCGCGAAGCGCATCAGTTCTCCCAGCATTTCAGCACGGGGAATGACCGGCACCTTCGCTTCACGGGCCGTCATAACTTCAGGATTATCATCATTCACGGCACTTGAAATCACGACAACATCTGCGCCATGTATATTTTCAGCAGCATGTCCGGAATAGATTTTTACACCCTGCTCTGCAAGCTGCTGCGTGACGGCTGAACTGGCAAGGTCAGAGCCGGATACCTGATAGCCCTGGTTGATCAGTACCTGGGCAATGCCACTCATGCCCGCACCGCCGATGCCTACGAAATGAATATGCTTTACGTATTCACGCATGCATCACCTCTTTACAGATATCTGCTACCTGGCGTGTAGCATCTGTCATCGCATTTTGTCTTGCTCGGCGTGACAAACCCATCAGGCATGGGCGATCATTGGCCAGTTCAGCAAGAACGTTGGCCAGGCTCTCAGCAGAGAATCTTTCCTGTGGAATAAGAATTGCGGCCTTTTTATCTGAAAGAAAACGTGCATTCAGGGTCTGGTGATCATAGATAGCATACGGGTAAGGAACAAAAATCGCCGCCACACCGGCGGCCGCAATCTCAGCAACAGTCATTGCACCTGCGCGGCAAATTACCAGGTCGGCCCACAGGTAGGCGGCAGCCATGTCATCAATAAACTCGCGGCAGTTTACTTCCACAGCAAACTCATCATAGATATTTAATGTTGCTTCCAGTTTTCCACGCCCTGCCTGATGTAATACTTCAGGACGAATAACTGAATCTATACTTGCCAGTGCGGCAGGCACGGTCTCATTCAACACCTGTGCGCCGAGACTGCCACCGACAATCAGCAGATGCAGTCTGCCAGAACGCCCCTGCAATCTTTGCTCAGGAAGCGGTAATGCCGCGATGCTCTCACGCACAGGGTTTCCGACATAGTGACGATGGCGACTGCCGACCAGCACATCAGGGAACCCGACCAGTACCTCATTAGCTATTTTTGCCAGCCATTTATTAGTAAGACCGACTACAGCATTCGATTCATGAATCAGCAACGGCACTCTTAACAACCTGCTCATCAAGCCACCTGGCCCTGAAACGAAGCCCCCCATGCCTAATGCCGCTGCAGGACGTCTTCGATAGATGATGGCAGCCGTCTGTAGCATTGCATAAATAATCTTGAATGGAGCTGAGACAAGTGCAAACAGACCTCTCCCCTTAATGCCGCTGATAGATATCCATTCGACATCAATATCGTTCTCAGGTACCACGTGTGCTTCGATGCCCTGCCGGGTTCCAAGCCAGAACACATTCACCCCGTCCGCCTGCAGGGTATGCGCCACGGCCAGCGCAGGATAGACATGCCCGCCTGTTCCACCGGCCATGATCATCAATGTGCTCATCGCTTTCTCCCCGGCTTCGGTGTGGTCTCACGTGCAACCGCAAGCAACAGACCCATCGCCATACTGCTGGCAAGCAGGCTGGAACCACCCTGGGAAATAAAGGGTAACGGTAGTCCTTTTGTCGGCAGTACACCCATATTCACACCGGTGTTGATTAACACCTCAATGGCGATCAACAGAGCGATGCCCTGAGCCAGGCGGCAGGCAAATAGATTGCCCAGCGATTCAGCCCTGCGTGACAATGAAAAGGCGTGCCAGATCAATGCTATGAACAGGCCGAGGACAAGCATGACACCGATAAAGCCCAGTTCTTCACCGATCACTGCAAACAGGAAATCAGTACGCGCAGCCGGAAGATAATTAAGCTTTTGAATGCTTTCACCGAGCCCGATACCATTCCAGCCACCACGACCAAAGGCGATATAGGACTGGATCAATTGGTAGCCCTTATTCATCGGGTCGGACCAGGGATCCATAAAACCGGTGATACGCTGCATCCTGTAGGCTGCAGCGGTCACCAATAAAATTCCACCTAAAGCGGCTGTACCAAGAATTATAAAGAAATGCAGGTAGCGTATGCCACCGAGAAACATCATGCCGAACACGGTGGCTACAATGACCACGGTAGAGCCGAAATCCGGTTCCATCAGCAACAGGCCACCAAACACAGCCAGCACGATGGAAACAATGAGTATGCCCTGGCTGAAAATACGCATCTCTTCCTGCTTACGCGTCAGGAAACCCGCCATATAAATAATCAGAAAGACCTTGGCAAATTCTGACGGCTGTAGATTCAAAGGGCCCAGTTTTATCCAGCGCACGCTGCCCCATACTTCCGTCCCAACACCCGGCATCAGGATTAAGGCCAGCACCAGCATCGACATAACGACCAGCAATGGCCCTGCTTTTTCTACCAGGCCCAGAGGAATGCGTGACACAACAACCATCAACAGAACTGCCAGAAAAACAAACAAAGCCTGTTGTCTTAGCACCGACAATGCAGGCCCCTGCTCCATACTGCTTGCATTCATGGAGGCTGAGAACACCATTACTAGGCTTAAACCAAACAGACCGATGATGGGAATCAGCAGGCCGTAGTCATAAGTGTATGCGCCTTTAGTCATCGGCATAGAGGCTTTAACAGCATGGGATGCAGCAGCCATCAGACCAGTCTCCCTGCCCAAAGGCGAAAGTCATCACCACGCTGTTCAAAATTTTGATACATATCAAAACTCGCACAGGCTGGAGACAGTAGAACCACGTCCCCTGCCTCAGCCAGCACAGAAGCCTGCGCTACCGCATCAGACATATCAGCGGCCAGGCTGGTAGAGACAACATCTGACACTGCATCCTGGATTTTTCCAGCATCCCTGCCAATCAGGATTATTGCTTTTACATGCTGTTCAACGGCCTCACGCAGGGGCGTAAAATCAGCATCTTTAGCAATGCCACCCGCTATCAGGATCACCGGTGCATGCAAGCCATTAAGAGCCGCTACGCTAGCACCAACATTGGTGCCTTTGGAATCATTTATCCAGTCGACGCCATTGATTTGATACAACAGCTCCATGCGGTGTGGTAAACCTTTGAATTCAGTTACAGCCTCTTTAATCAGACTGTCAGTGACACCTACGCTGCCGGCAAGTGCCCAGGCAGCAAGAACATTGAGCAGATTATGCTGCCCTGCAAGATGAATTTCGTCTGCCGCAATCAGGGGCTTGTCGCCGCGGTATAAATAAACGACACCATTGATGTCTGCAAGACCGTAATCCTGTTCATTTTCTGGCATCGCTGAGCTGAAAAGAATCTGCTCTTTATCATTCTGCTGCATCTGCAGTCCCTGCAACAGAGATGTCTCATCGAGATTAATCAGCACCTTATCACTGCCCTGATACACTTTTATCTTCGTGGCAATATAGTCATCCATGGCCTGGTAACGATCCATATGATCGGCCGCAATATTCAACACCACGGCAATCGCCGGTTTCAGGCTCCAGGTTGTTTCCAACTGAAAACTGGAAAGCTCCAGCACATAGATAGTATTTTCATCGTCATCCAGCAATTCGAGTACCGGTACACCAATATTTCCACCGACTGCCACTCTGCGACCGGCATGCTGCAAAATTTCACCCACCAGGGCAGTAACCGTAGATTTTCCATTCGAACCGGTAATAGCAATAACCGGCGACTGCACACACTGGGCAAACAGTTCGACATCGCCAACCGGGCGCACACCTGTTGCCAGCAGTGGGGCGAGATCAGGATGACTCAAAGGCACACCGGGCGATACCACCAGCAGACTGTCATCAGTCCAGTGTTCAACAGCCAGACTGCCACAATGTATTTGAACGTCAGGCAGCTGCTGCTCCAGTTGCTGACGTAAAACAGGCTTGTTACTGGAATCGTAGACATCGACATGCAGACCCTGTTTGCTGAGAAAGACTGCTGCCGCCAGACCAGACAGGCCAAGGCCAATAACTGCTGCGTGAGTTGGGCTGCCCTGTAAATGACAGCGCTCGTTGGTGTTATTGATGTCGCGCTGATGATTGCCAGCGTCAACGGGCCCTGGCGCCCTGTCAGCCGCCATAAAATAAATCGCAGGAGTAGCAGCCGTGTTGTGTATTTGCTGGTTCATCATCTCGATCAACGTACCTTCAGTGTTGCCAGGCCAATGGCGACAAGAACCAGGGTGATAATCCAGAAACGAACAATAACGCGAGGTTCTGGCCAGCCTTTTAATTCAAAATGATGATGCAGAGGGGCCATGCGGAAGATACGCTTGCCGGTAAGCTTGAATGAAGCCACCTGTAAAATAACAGATGCCGTTTCCATCACAAACACCCCACCCATCACCAGCAGTACGATTTCCTGTCGCACCATCACCGCGACAATACCCAGTGCGGCACCCAGCGACAGAGCACCAATATCACCCATAAACACCTGCGCCGGATAAGTATTGAACCAGAGAAAACCAAGGCCTGCGCCAGTCAGTGCTGCACAGAAAATCAGCAACTCACCTACACCTGCGATATAGGGGATGCCCAGGTAGCCTGCGAAAACTGAATGCCCCGTGACGTAGGCAAAGACGCCCAGCCCCCCGGCAACCATGACCGTGGGCATGATGGCCAGGCCATCAAGCCCGTCTGTAAGATTCACCGCATTACTGGTGCCGACCACCATTAAATAAGTAAGCAGAATAAACCAGGGGCCGAGGTAGATAACGACATCCTTGAAAACAGGCACAATAAGACTGATCTCTGCTGGCGATTGTGCAGTGACATACAAATAAACCGCGGCTCCACCACCTGCTACCGACTGCCAGAAGAACTTCGGCCCGGAGCCCATGCCACGTGTGTCCTTATCGACTATCTTGCGGTAATCATCGATCCAGCCAATGGCACCGAAAGCGATTGTGACCAGTAGCGCCACCCAGACAAAACGGTTGCTGAGGTCTGCCCACAACAGAGTAGAAATTGTGATAGCAACCAGAATCAGGGCACCCCCCATGGTTGGTGTACCAACCTTGTCAAAATGTGTCGGTGGGCCATCTTCACGCACTACCTGCCCGAGCTGGTGTGTGCCCAACTTTCGAATCATGGCTGGCCCCAGCATCAAACTGATAAACAATGCTGTCACCACGCTCAATACACCGCGCAATGTCAAATACTGGAAGACATTAAAGGCACTGTAATTTTCCGCCAGCTTTTCAAATAAATATAGCAGCATTTTCAGTCCCTGACCCCGCTTTCATCGAGCTGCTCAATGATCCGTTCCATCTTCATTGCCCTTGAGCCCTTGACCAGAATATTAATCGGTCGATCACTGTTTGCCCTCAGCTCCTTTGCCAGTGCAATCAGCAGCTCATCAGGCTCAGTGAATGACCGGGTCTGCCTGGCGAAGGCTTCTGCCGTGTATACTGACTGCTCACCCAGGGTGTAGCAGCTATCAACACCCATCTCTGCGGCCAGTTCACCGGCCTGTTTGTGCAGCAATGTTGAATCCTCACCCAGCTCGCCCATATCCCCCATCACAAAAATTTTTCTGCCCGGCTGCATCACTAATACTTCCAGGGCAGCCCGTATGGATGCAGGGTTGGCGTTGTAGGTATCATCAATGACATGCAGACCATTTATCGTCTGCGACTGCAGTCGTCCTGCGACACCCCGCCATGCTTCCAGCCCTGCGACAATGTCAGCCAGACTGATGCCGACAGAACCGGCAGCTGCCGTTGCGGCCAGGGCATTGGCAATATTATGCTGCCCGGGCAATGCCAGTTCGCAGATTGCTTCACCCCACGGTGTTTTAAGAAACACCCTGCTATGATCTTTATAGAGATCGAACTCGGCCGTCACGTCACTCTCTTGCTGCAGGCTGAATCCAATAATCTGCAAATCCCCTGCCAGCTCACGCCAAAGAGCTGCGTAGTCATCATCATCATTAATAATTGCTACACCACCGGCTTTAACACCGGAGAAAATCTCAGCCTTTGCCCGTGCCACACCTTCTACCGACTGCAGCCCCTGCAAATGAGCCGCTGCTGCATTGGTGATCACGGCTACATCAGGACGGGCGATGCGGGTCAGGTAAGTCAGCTCACCCGGGTTGTTCATACCCATCTCAGTAACGGCATAGTGCTGGCTATCACGCAGCCGCAACAAGGTCAGTGGCAGACCCAGGTCATTATTCAGATTGCCGATAGTCGACAGAACCTTGTCCTTTTCACCGCCACAGGCCTGTATGAAAATACTGCTCAGCATTTCCTTGACTGTGGTTTTGCCATTGCTGCCGGTAATGGCCAGCAGTGGAATATCAAAACCTGCACGCCAGCTTGCGGCCAGTTCACCCAGTGCAATGCGGGTATCGTCCACAGTGACTGCAGGCAGACTGTCATCAATCTGGCTAGAAATCATGGTAGCGCTGGCACCATTTTCTCTGGCCACGGAGACATAATCATGGCCATCAAAATTTGGCCCTTTTAGTGCAACAAATAAAGCACCACTACTGAGTGTCCGGGTATCAATGCTGACTGAATCAAAAGCAACATCTGCCCCTGAACGACGACCATTGACTATGTGGCTCAACTGCGAAAGCATCATGTCTGCTCCCCTGGTGCATCTGAAAGCAGGGCTGATACCACTTCGCGGTCATTGAACGGGATTTTCAAATCACCAATCTGCTGGGTTGCTTCGTGCCCTTTGCCAGCAATCAATATAATGTCGCCTTGCTCTGCAAGCTGCCAGGCCGCATTAATTGCCTGACGACGATCAGGGATTTCCTGCAGGGTTTCTGGTGAGGACTCCGTCATGCCGGCGATAATGTCAGAACGTATCTCCGCGGGGTCTTCATGCCTTGAGTTGTCATCAGTGATGAAGACAGTGTCTGATAATTGCTCGGCAATTCTGCCCATGATCGGACGTTTAGCCTGATCACGATCACCGCCGCAGCCAAAGACGCAGATCAACCGCCTGGCCTGAATGTGTTCACGCAGTGCTATCAACACCTGCTGCAGGGCGTCAGGGCTATGTGCAAAATCGACCACTACGGTCACCCCTTGCGCACGAAAACATTCCATCCGCCCGGCTGCTGATTCAGCCTCAGACAGAGCACTGGCCACATCGTCGGCCCTGTATCCGCTAGCAAGCAATACAGCTGCACAGGCAAGCAGGTTATAAACATTGAAGCGTCCCATCAGACTGCTGTGCAGTTTCAGCTCGCCCCAGGGCGATTTTATTTCGAGTTCTATTCCTGCTTCATTCAGTATGATCTGTGATGCATGCACATCACCGTTGTCGATTCCATAGCTGATGATTTGCTCTGCCTGAACCGGTCCGTCCAGCAGCTTTCCGCCAAATTTATCGTCGATATTGATAACCGCAAGATCCAGATCATTCTGATAAAAAAGCTTTGCTTTGGCCGCACCGTATTGCTGCATGCTGCCATGGAAATCCAGGTGATCCTGACTCAGGTTTGTAAATACGGCAGTGTTAAATTCCGTACCGCTCACCCGCCCCTGCTGCAGGCCATGAGAGGAAACCTCCATCAACAATTGGTCAGAACCCTGAGCAAGCAGTTCGGACATCTGTCTTTGCAGCGTTACAGCATCCGGCGTGGTGTGTGTTGACCTGTGCATTTCTCCCCATAGACCGCTGCCGAGCGTTCCGATCACACTTGATCTGGCACCAAGATAATTAAGGCTCTGGGCGAGCAACATGCTGCAGGTAGTCTTGCCGTTGGTGCCTGTTATACCGGTTACCGTCATGAACCGAGAAGGATCACCAAAAAAACGACTGGCAATTATCCCTGCCTGTTGAGTGACATCTTTGATTTTGATCAGCGGAACATCATCACCTGGCCGGGCATTGATATGCTCGGGCAAATTTGAGTCTGTATCATAAACAACAGCAACAACGCCCTGCCTGACTGCAGCTTCAATAAAGTCATTACCATGCTGGCGAGTACCCGGCAGCGCGATAAACAGGTAGCCGGCAGAAATATTTCTGCTATCTATCGCTATGCCTGACACGTCAGGGTCATCAACTGCAGGGACTTCTATTATCCCTGCTAACAGGCTCGACAATTTGATAGACGGTGGATTCAGGTTCATAGCAAGGCTCACCTGTTGTGCTCCCCGCCAACTTCACTGAGACCTGCGGCTATCAGCAATCTGTCTTCAGGAATATCATCGGGTGCGACATCAAGAAGACGCAGGGCACCCGTCATCACACTGGCGAATACCGGTGCGGCGACAGTACCACCATAATATTTGCCTGCACCGGGTTCGTTGACTACGACAACCATCGCCAAACGAGGGCTGGTTGCAGGTGCCATACCGGCAAAAACAGCGTTATAGAGTTTTGAGTAACCTTTGCCTTCGGCCTTGCGTGATGTACCCGTCTTGCCGGCCACATGATACATAGGAATACGTGCATTCCTGCCTGTTCCCTCATCACTGACGGCCAGCCTGAGCATGCTGCGAACCTGCTTTGCAGCCGTTGCTGACATAACCTGCTGACCTGCCGGTGCATCAGCATGGCGAAGGATGCTCAATGGTACGCGATTGCCGTCATTTGCCAGAGTGGCATAAGCCTGGGTCAGCTGCAGTGGGGTTACCGACAGACCATAACCGTAACCGATCGTCGCACGCCGGATATCACGCCAGCCTGAATGATGCTGTAAAGCACCCTTTGCTTCCCCGGGCAGACCCGAGCCTGGCTGGTGGCCGAAACCCACGCCATTCAGGACAGACCACAGTTCCTTGTTGTTAAGCTGCTGCGCCAATTTAGCTGCACCCACATTGCTGGATTTCATGATCGTATCTGACACACTGAGGTTTCCATAGTCATGTGTGTCTCTGATTGTGAAACTTGCAAGCTTCATCGTGCCACCATCAGTTTCAAGAACCGTTTGTGGCGTTACATAGTTGTTTTCCAGCGCAGCAACCACGGTCAGCGGCTTAACCGTTGAGCCCGGTTCAAAGCTGTCTGTCACTGCCCGATTACGGAAACGATTACTGCGCAGCTGTCGGCGGTCATTGGGGTTATAACCCGGCTCATTCACCATCGCCAGAACCTCACCGCTTCTGACATCCACCACAACAGCGCTTGCGCTAGTGGCTTTATGTTCCACTACCGCCTTTTTAAGCGCTCTATAGGCCAGATATTGAATCCGGCTGTCTATGCTCAGCACCAGATCCTCACCATCTGCCGCCCTTTCAATATTGCTGACATGCTCAATAATATGGCCGGATGCATCACGAATGACCTGATCTTTTCCAGGATGCCCGCGCAAGCTTTCATTATAAGCCAGCTCTATGCCTTCCAGCCCCCGACCATCGACATTGGTAAATCCGACCAGGTGTCCGGTTACTGCACCGAGAGGATAATAACGCTTGTATTCACGACGCAGAAAAACACCATCAATATCCAGTGCCATGACGCGCTCTGCTGTATCCGGCAACACCTGTCGGTTCAGGTAAATAAAATGCCTTTTGTTGTTACGCTTAATTTTCTCTTTCAGTTTGCTGTAGCTGATACCAAGAATTTTCGCCAGCGGCTTCCAGCTTTTCGGGTTCGCATACAGTTTGCTCGGGTCGGCACTGACTGCATCAACCGGTGTACTGACCGCCAGCGGCTGGCCATTTCTATCCAGTATCATGCCCCGCACTGCGGAAACATCGATCACTCTCAGTGCCTGGGCATTGCCGCGCTGTTTGAGAAAATCCGCATTAAAAAATTGTAGAAAAAGTGCGCGCCCGGCCATTACTGCAAACAACGACCCGATCACAGCCAGCACCATCCAGTGCCTGACCGGGCTGGTCAGCGGCTGCTTTCTCTTTTTGCCCACAGCTCTCCTCATGGCAGGCGAATCACTGATATCTGTTCGCGAGCGGGATAAACCATGCCCAGCTTCTGGCGTGCTATTTTCTCAATATACCGGGGTTCCGCATAACGTGCTTCCTGTAGCAGCAGGCGCCCCCATTCGACATTGAAATCATCCCGCTGCAGTTGCAGACCCTGCAGCTGTAAATAAAGACTGCGCGTTGTGATCCGGGTATATACCAGAGACAGGGCAAGTGCGAGAACCAGTACATAAACAAACAGAGCCTGCCTGGTCATGCTACCTCCCTGCTCTGGGGCAGCCGTTCAGCCACCCGCATGATGGCACTGCGAGCCCGAGGATTCTCATCAATTTCAGCCACGCTGGCACGCACGGGCTTACCCACCAGACGCAGGCGAGGGTTACGGTCAGCGTCACGTATCGGGATTTCTTTCGGCAGGTCATCACCTCGCGCCTGGTCACGTAAGAACCTTTTAACGATGCGGTCTTCCAGTGAATGAAAACTAATGGCCAGCAGACGCCCGCCAACACAGAGAGCGTCCAGTGCAATCGGCAATACGGCCGCAATCTCCTCCAGCTCCTTGTTGATACGAATTCGAATCGCCTGAAAGCTTCGTGTGGCAGGATGCTTATCCTGTGGCCTGGCGGATACCACTTTCTTTATCAGTGCAACCAGTTGAGCAGTCGTTTCAAGCGCGTCATCAGCACGTGCATCTACAATCGCCCAGGCGATGCGATGAGCATGTTTCTCCTCCCCATAGCGACGCAGCACATCTCTGATTTCATGATGCTCGGCTGTAGCCAGCCATTCTGCTGCACTGGGGTGGTCAGCCGGATTCATCCGCATATCAAGCGGGCCATCCTGCATGAAACTGAATCCACGTGAGGCATCATCAAGTTGCGGCGATGAAACACCAAAGTCAAACAGGATGCCGCTGAAGCACTCTCCCGGCTGGAGAACATCGGACAGAGATGAGAAATTTGCCTGCCTGACCTGGACACGAGAATCGCTGGTAAAACGCTTTGTAACAGCCGCTACTGCCTGCGGGTCACGGTCAAGGGCAAGAATGCGGCCGTCAGCGCCAAGTTTTTCGAGTATCGCGGCGACATGACCGCCGCGACCAGCGGTTGCATCCAGATAGTATCCATCTTCACGGATATTCATTGCCTCTACAACCTCCTCCAGCAGGACGGGGTGATGGGGTTGATCTGCCATCACTCCACCTATAACGAAAGTGATTCGAGCTCGACCAGCATGGGTCCATCACCCAGGCCGTCTTCCATCCATGCATCACGCTGTGCCGTCCAGTTTTCCTCATCCCATATTTCGAATTTGTTGCCCTGACCGGCCAGTACAATATGTTTTTTCAATTGTGCGAATTCACGCAAAGGTGGTGGCAGCAACAGGCGGCCGCTGGCATCCAGGTCGACATCCGTCGCCTGACCAATGAAGAATCTTTTAAGTTTTGCAGCACGTTTATCAAATGAAGGTAGCGCAGTAACATCGGACTCAATGCGCTCCCACTCAGGCAATGTATAAAGCCACAGACAGCGATCGGTGATATTGACAGTGACGACCATGTGGCTATCAGCATCCGAGCGCAGCTCCTCGCGATAGCGAGTAGGGATGGCGATCCTCCCCTTACTGTCCAGATTGACCTGATTTACTCCTCTAAACATCATCCACCACTTTGTGTCACATCCACCTATTGACGGGGTAATTTATTCCACTTTTACCCACTTTTTGACACTATACGACTCAAAAACAGGAATTGTCAAGCACAGAAGTAATTTCTTTCTTTAAAAACAGTGAATTAGCTTAATTTCCGACAGGAGGTTAATAACTTACTTTAAGTCTGAAATGTAAGTTTCTGAAAAGTATTTGATGAATATTTTGAGGAGTCCTTTCGTTTTAGTTTTTTGTGCTGACGCACAACGAATAATTCTACCTTAAATTTGGTATGTTCATTTTTATTCTATTTCTTGAATTGATTCTTGTTTTTCGCACTTCATGGGCGAGTGACTTTTTTGAAGGTCGCCCATGGCTTTCACCCCTCGGGTTCCCTGCGATGCTCTAACTGCGCGTCTCGGCAAGCCTGAACGGGATCTTGTAGATCAACGATTAAAGACAAAGAACCAAAGAGGAAAGAGAATCCAAAATCAACTTTGTAGGTCCGAATTCATTCGGACAATACCCTGTGCGAATGAATTCGCACCTACAGAAAATTAAATACATCACGGTGGCGACAACCAGGTTTTGACTTTCCTTGCCCCTTTTACCTTTCCCCTTTTCTCTGCTTTTCATCCCCTTTTGAGTTGTCGAGCACTGGAAGGCCGGGCCGGAAATAGCGCGGCGCTTGTCTGAGATAAGCGCAGCGAGTTCGCCGCGCCCGGTCCAGACTGAAGCGCGCAGAGCAGCCGCAGGCCAACCCTTCGGGGCGGTTTTTCTTTGGTTCTGTTTATATGATTCAAAAGACTAAATCCGCCGGGAGCGGATTTGAACAGGCGAAGACTGACCCGAAGGGTGCAGGCCACGGACGGCCTACATAAATGAACTCGCCCATGAAGGACGAAAAACTAATATCAATTCAAGAAATAGAAAAAAACAGTGTAGCTGCCGTGCGCAAGCACAAAAAAAAGAAAAAATGAGCTGGCCGGTAAGCCGGGTTCTGTCAAGGACAGTCATTCATCTGGGATGTCCGTCGCCGAACACCTCAAGCAACCTACCCGGATCCAGCACGGGTCATGCCGATGGATCCCTATTTGGTCTTGCTCCGAGTGGGGTTTACCCTGCCACCTGTGTTGCCACAGGCGCGGTGCGCTCTTACCGCACCATTTCAACCTTACCGGTCCCGCAGGACTTAGGCGGTATATTTTCTGTTGCACTTGCCATCGGCTCACGCCGTCCAGGCGTTACCTGGCACTCTACCCTGTGGAGCCCGGACTTTCCTCTATAGCTAGTCGAAACTAGCTACAGCGACTGCCTGGCCAACTCGATTCAGATTATAACATGATAATCAAGATTACAGTTTACGGTTTACGGTCTTGATTTTCCGTAATACGTAATACTTAACACGAATCTTCTTTCGTCTTGGAACTTGGAACTTTCTTATTTTCCCTTCTTTTCCAGGCCATACTCATAAAGTACTTTCTTTCTTGCCCCCGACATCCGTGCGGCAAGGCTCGCCGCCTGTGATACAGACAACTCAGTCAGCAGGACATTCATCATTGACCTCCCTTGTTCAATACTTTTATCAGGATTTTCTTCCGCACCGGCTATAACGACGACAAATTCTCCACGACCTGAATTTTCATCCTGCTCCATGGTCAGTAAAACTTCAGCAAGCGTTCCCCGGTAAAGGGATTCAAAACGTTTAGTAAGTTCCCTGCCAACAGTACAGGGGCGCGAGTCACCAAAGGCATCTTTCATGTCCTGCAGAGATTCACTGATACGATGGGATGATTCGTAGAATACCAGGGTACGGGTTTCTGTTACCAGGGATTCCAGCTGTTTGCGTCGTGCCGCAGGTTTTGAAGACAGGAAACCTTCAAAACAGAACCGCTCTACCGGCTGCCCGGCGACAGAAAGCATAGTGCTGACAGCACTGGGGCCGGGCATGGGCACAGGCTGAAGGCCTGCTTCGTGTACAGCTTGCAGCAGACGGGAACCCGGATCAGAAATCAACGGCGTCCCTGCATCACTAATCAGCGCTACTGAGCTGCCGGCCTGCAATAAGCCGATGATTTGTTCAATTCTGGAGGATTCATTATGTTCATGCAGCGACAGCATTGCCGTCTTGATGCCATAATGTTGTAATAGCGTTTTACTATGGCGAGTATCCTCCGCTGCAATCAGCTCGACAGATTCTAATGTTTCAAGCGCACGATTTGTAATATCGGAAAGATTGCCAATAGGTGTCGCAACAACGTACAATTTCCCAGGTCTTTCAGCTTTGCCTGTTTTCATCATCCCTCGCTATAATCCATTTTTTTCGGAAACGGTAAAACGGAATGATACCGTATAAGAAGCTCTGAACAAGTCATGGCATGTCCAGAGCATCCAAAATAAAACTTTTTTAATTTGTGGATAATACCCTCCCTTGAAGCATTCAAAATCAATAATTCAACTTGTTGGCCTTTTTAGCCTGGCGCTCATCCTGTCTGCCTGTCAGTCAACACCGCCGACTTCACGTGCACCGGATGCAACACCCCGACCTATAGCAATAGACAAGGAAATTTACACGCCACATACGGCTACAGAACCGCTTGATCAATTTTCATTGCCGGGAGACTTCCCGCTAACAATCAGCAGCGATGATGCCAGGTTTCAGCAGGCCGTCTCATTGTTTCAATCGGGTAATCCCGGGCTTGCTCTTGACATGCTGGATAGCATTGAAGACAAGGCTTTGAGTGCCGACCAGAGAACACGCATACGTATTTTACAGGCGGCAATACTGTTACAGGCAGGCGGCAGCCTTCAAGCCCGGAAAGTCCTCAGGGGAAATGTTGGGAGTTATCAGCCTGCAACACTGGCGGCGTTTTACCTTATGCGGGCAAAGGCCGCCATGATTCAGGCCGAAACGGCGGATGCACTATCTGCCCTGCTAAAGCGTGAACAGTTTCTGGCTGCAAATCAAGTGCTGGAAAACCAGCACATGATCTGGAGCATACTGATGATTGCAGACAGTTCAGAGCTGAATAAGATTCAGCAGCAGGACATGTCTGCTGACCTGGCGGGCTGGCTTGAACTGGCGATGACGGTAAAAAGAAACAGCTCCTATCCGGGTTCAGAACAGGCAATAAACAACTGGCGGATAAAAAACCTGTCACATCCGGCAAGTGCTGACCTACTTGATCAAATTACCAGGCAAGCCAGCCTAACGACGGTACCAAAAAGGGTGGCATTCCTGCTACCCTTAACTTCAGCCTATGAACCGGCAGCCAGTGCGATCCGCGATGGTTTTGAGGCTATAAATAATGAGCAGTCCGCAGACTCCCGCTATCAACTACGCTTTTATGATTATGGCCGGGACGCAGATGCAGCAGTTCTGTACTACAATCAGGCCGTCAATGATGGTGCTGATATCATCATTGGCCCGCTGGGGCGCAAATCCATTGATAGCCTGCTGACGGCAACTGAAATACATGTCCCCACACTTTTGCTATCACCTCCTGCCGCGCAATACGTAACTCAGCAGAAGCTTTTTCAGTTCAGTCTCTCCCAGGAACTGGAAGCGCAACAAGCCGCCCAGCGAGCCTGGCTGGACGGGCACAGACACGGTGTCATTCTATTTCCGCAAACCTCCATCGGTCAGCGCATGACAACGGCCTTTACCCAGCGCTTCAACGAACTGGGTGGAGAGATAGTCAGTAGCGAGAGTTATGCTGCAAAGGAAACAGACTTTTCACCTGCGGTACGTCGCCTGCTGGGCGTCGACCGAAGTGAACAGCGAATAGCTGAAATAAAAGCATTGCTCGGTGATAATATTACTACCGAGGCCCGGCGCAGACAGGACATTGGTTTCATCTTTTTACCAGCAGCAAACCGCAATGCACGCCTGATAAAACCAGTGCTGGACTTTTTCTATGCACTGAATCTTCCCATCTATTCCACTTCCCGGATATTTTCCGGCAAACCGGATCCTGTGAACGACAGGGATCTTGACAGTATACGCTTTCCTGACATGCCATGGATGATAGCGAATAACGTTGAACTCGAGTCATTGCGCACATTCCTGCAAGGTGGCTGGCCCAATAGAGACACCAGCTACAACAGGTTGTACGGGCTTGGTATGGACATATTCAGTATTCTGCCTCGTCTGCAAAAGATGAGAGAAAATGCCTTATTGCACTATCAGGGACTCTCTGGAATTCTTAATATCGATACAGACGGCATAGTCCACAGGCAAATGTTGTGGGCCAGGTTCATCAAAGGCACACCTGAGCTGATCGATAAACAACCCACTTATCAAGGACGATTCAGTGAAAAAAAATTCGAAGCCATTCCTGCCATTGCACCTGCGGCGAGGCAATAATGCCGAAACACTAGCAGAAAAATATCTCATCACCCAGGGCTTACTTGCGATTGAATGCAATTATCGCTGCAAGGCTGGCGAAATCGATCTGCTGATGCAGGATGCAGACACCCTGGTCTTTATCGAAGTACGCTATCGCAGTAATCCATTTTTTGGTACTGCTGCTGAATCGATCACCCCACGAAAAATGCAGCGCCTAAGGAAAACGGCTGAACATTTCCTGCTGACACACAAACAATATGCGCACTTATTTTTGCGCTTTGATGTGATTGCGATCTCCGCACAGACAGGCAAGCAGGAATTATTATGGATCAAAGATGCATTCTAACTATCTCACTGATAAAGTATCATCGGCAGCCTAAGGAACCTCTGATCAATTCATGAACTTGTACCTTACACCTAAAATATCCAGTTTTTTCGTTGTAAACCTTCGCAATAGCCAGCTATTACGTTCGATTTACGCCTCAAACCTGAATATTTTAGATCGCAATCTACATCGTCCAGACACATCAGAGGTTCCCTAAATGAACAAAGAGCGTAACAATGGAAATTTCTGAACGCGTTACTAACATTTTTACTTCACATATCGAAACGGCTCACGCCTCACTCGATGAACTTGCGACGGATATTGTTGATGCCGCCACATTAATAACCAATGCATTATTGGCGGACCATAAAGTTTTAAGCTGCGGCAACGGCGGCTCTGCCAGCGATGCCCAGCATTTTTCATCAGAACTGCTGAATCGCTTTGAACGTGAACGACCCGGCCTGCCTGCCATCGCACTGACCACTGATTCATCCACAATCACATCAATCTCCAACGACTATACATTTGATGATATTTTCTCCAAGCAGGTCAGCGCACTGGGACAGCAGGGTGATGTCCTGCTGGCTATTTCAACTTCGGGCAATTCAGCAAACATACTACGGGCTGTGATGTCAGCGCATCAACGACAAATGCACTGTGTGGTACTCTCCGGCGATACCGGCGGCGATCTGGCAGGCATACTGGATGATGATGATATTTTTCTATCAGTACCGGCAAAGTCGACGGCACGAATACAGGAAATTCACATCATCATTATTCATTGCCTGTGTGATCTAATCGACACTCAGCTTCTGGGGCCTGTATAAGTCTGCTCAATCAGCATTCATGGCTAGCGGGAACCTGAGGCCGTAGATGACGGGTTCCCGTTATGCTTAATCATCAAACAATATGAAACACTACACGAGCATCGAAAACAAAATTCTTGCTGAAACAGATGCTAACAGCCATCTGCTGACCAGCCTTCCTCGCCCCCTGGTGTTCACCAATGGCTGTTTTGATATCCTGCACCGGGGCCATGCCAGCTATCTTGAAGAAGCGGCACAACTGGGAAACTGCCTGCTAGTGGCAGTGAATACTGATGCTTCGGTACGCCGCTTGAACAAGGGAAACGACAGGCCCGTCAACCCCCTGGCTGACAGGATGGCATTACTCGCTGCCCTGCAAAGCGTTGACTTAGTCATACCCTTCGATGCAGAGACACCACTGGAACTCATCCGCCTGCTTAAGCCTGATATACTTGTCAAGGGCGGCGACTGGCCGGTGAAAGATATTGTCGGTGCTGCAGAGGTCATTCAAGGTGGCGGAAAAGTTCTTTCCATCCCCTTTCGCTATCAACGCTCTACCAGTGATCTTATCAAAAAGATTAGAAACTGATTCTATGCTGCCTGAAGAACCATTTAGAAAATCATCTAAAGGTCCTGCCGAAAGCCTGGATACGAATTTTCTCATTTCTTTGAAAGCCTGCCTGTCACCGGAAAGATTGCTACTGGACAGGGCCGAATGCTGGGCCTACGGCTTCGATAATTCCCGCAAACATGCGACACCGCAGGCGGTCGCCCTGCCGCTCACACATGATGAGGTCGTCGCCATAACGATGTTATGCAATCACTATAAAATCCCGCTGATTGTCCGCGGGCGCGGCACCGGGACAACCGGTGGCTCAGTCCCGGTACAGGGCGGGCTGGTAATGTCGATGGAACAGATGAACCGGATCATAGAAATCGATGCAAGCAACAGGCTGATGCGTGTAGAGCCCGGCGTCACCAATCAGGCAGTTCAGGATTGTGCAGCTGAAAGCGGCTTTTTCTGGGCACCGGATCCGGGCAGTGCCAGCGTCTGCACCGTTGGCGGCAACCTGGGCTTTAATGCCGCAGGTCCTCGTGCAGTTAAGTATTCCACTACGCGTGAAAATACCCTCGGCCTGATTGCAGTTACAGCAAATGGAGACACCCTGCATACCGGTGTAAAAACTACCAAGGGCGTGACTGGCTATGACCTGACACGCCTGCTGATTGGCAGCGAAGGAACACTGGCTATCATAACCGAAGCAACGTTGAAGCTGCTCCCCCTGCCGCAGTCCAGCAGAACACTGACTGCCTGCTACAACTCCATCCAGGGTGCAACCGATGCGATAGTCACCATCATGAATCAGTCACTGATACCCTCTGCGCTGGAATTTCTTGATCAGGCATCTATCAACCTGGTAAAAAATCAACCGGGCATCCACGTTCCAGATGATGCTGCGGCACTGTTGTTGATAGAAGTGGATGGTCTGGAAACAGAAATGCCCAATGCAATCAAACAGATCAGTAATGCTGCCGGCAATGCATCATTGCTTGAGATACATCATTCTGAATCTGCAGAAGACACAAAAAAATTATGGGCCACACGCAAGGCACTGTCACCTGCACTGCGAGAAATAGCACCGAACAAACTGAACGAAGATGTCGTCGTGCCGGTTGCCAATATCCCTGCATTGTTGCAGGGTCTGCAAAAGCTTAGTGAGAAATACGGAATCCCTATCGTCAACTTTGGCCATGCAGGTAATGGCAATATTCATGTGAATCTACTGTACAACACACAGAATGCTGAACAATCTGTGCAGGCCATGCCCTGCCTGTCAGCCGTTTTTAAACTGGTTCTCGGTCTCGGCGGAACACTGTCAGGCGAACACGGCATCGGTACTGAAAAAAAGGACTATATAGCGCTTGAAATTGACCAGGTCAGCCTGAACTGGATGAAGAAACTGAAAACCCTGTTCGATCCAAATAACATACTTAACCCGGGCAAGGTGTTCCCTTGACAGGCCGCATCGCCTATTATTACAACCCTTAAACAAACATACACATCATCTGTCTGGATGTGTGATAAATATAGAAGCGCTGCAGCTTTCATGGTAAGCCATTTTGCAGGAAGAAATTGACAACGAAAATTACCCGGATATCCCGGGTTATAAAATCCTATCGGAACTGGGCCGTGGTGGTATTGCAACGGTTTACCTTGCGGTACAGGAGTCGCTCGATCGTCAGGTCGCCCTCAAAGTCATGTCCCCTCTGCTGGCAATGGAACCTGATTATGCCGAACGCTTCATCAGGGAAGGACGCACCGTTGCCCAGTTAAGTCATTCCAACATCATAACGGTCTATGATATTGGTCTGCAGAAACACCAGTTGTTCATCGCCATGGAACATATCGCCGGCGGCAATATGCGTACTTTAATGCAGGATCACGTCAATGATCCGGAGTGGGCATTAAGCATAACAGGACAGATCGCGCTGGCACTGGGTTACGCACACACTGTAGGCATCGTGCATCGTGATGTAAAGCCGGAAAATATCCTGTTTCGTGAAAATGGTTCTGCAGTACTGACTGACTTTGGCATCGCCAAAACTATCACCTCCAACACCAACCTGACGCGTGCCGGGACGATTATCGGCACACCGAAGTATATGAGTCCTGAACAAACCGATGGTTTAGGCAACGACCCGCGTACAGATGTATATTCCCTCGGCATCATACTGTTCGAAATGCTGACCGGCAACGTGCCTTATGACAGCGAAAACAGCATGGCGGTTCTTTATGCCCATGTCCATGCTCCGATCCCGGATTTACCCGATGAACTCCGCGATCTGCAACCGCTGCTGAATAATCTGCTGGCAAAAAAGGCAGAAGACAGATCTGAAGATTGTGATGAGCTGGCCGAGATAATCCGCATCACCCGCCGTGAAAGGCATTACGCGTTGAAAGATCCTTCCCGTATGCTGGAAGCCAACCTGACCCGCGAGCTAGAGAAATCATCGCTGGAAAAACATAAAAATGCGCAGGAAAAACAGAATTCCGGGAAAGTTTTATCACCCTGGAAAGAAAAATTTTCCAAATTCACTGGCCACATACGAGAACTTTTAAATAAACCTGAAGGCATTCAGGATGATGATAAAAAACGCCTGCTATTACTTGCTGCCACCCTCATTAGTAGCATCGCAATAATAACTCTGTTCTCGATGTGGAAAGATGATTCTTCTGATTCTGTCGATGCACCTGAGAGCAATCATCTGACAGGAAATGTCGCAGCAGGTACTGAACAGACAACAGCCGAACATAATGGGCCATCAACAATTCTTGCCTCACCTGACACATCAATAGTGTCTAATAAACCACCGATTGCTACCGATGAAATAAAAAGTAAAACACCTGCTTTAGCTGAATTGCAAACAAATATCCGCGACAGCGCATCAGGAATTGATGACACAGCGACCGAAACAGACATCAACCCAGAAGAGGAAAGCCATACAGCGCTGCTAATCTCCCGTTTTCTGGCAGATGAGTCAAATGATGAACTGGTCAAACAACACCAGGCCACTGCTGCCCCTGTCAGCCAGGAAGAGAAGAAGCCACCTGTTCTCTCAAGCAGACAGAAAAAGATCAACGGCCTGTTCGCCGAAGCCCGAACAGCCATCAAAGATGGACATATTATCAGCCCAAAAAATACCAACGCTGTCGCTTACTATAAGCAGGTGCTTGAACTTTCTCCTCGAAACAAACGTGCACTGCGCGGACTGACTGTCAGCGGCGACCTGATAGCTGAAAATGCAAAAGAAAAATACAATGCAGACAACGCGGATATTGCACTGCAACAAATCAATGCCACACTATTGCTAATTCCTGATCATAAAAACCTGTTGTCACTAAAACAGACTATAGGGTCGTCATTCAACCCCAATAGCAGCTATGCAAAAGCAGAGAAGCTTTATCGAGGTGTAGATGGCCCACGGAACAGGGCGCGCGCCGTATTCTATTACAAAAATGCCGCTGAACTCGGACACATACAGGCAATGAATGACATAGGAGTTGCCTATGCTGATGGGGAAGGCATCCACCGCAATGATACACAGGCAATGAGATGGTTTAAGGAATCAGCTCAATTGGGTAACAGTGAAGCAATGTACAACCTCGCCCTGGGATACCATTTCAGTAATATCAGCAATCCTGAAAAATCTATGCCCTGGGTAATACAGGCTGCCGAGAAAAAATATCGTCCCGCCTACATGCTGATTGGCTGGATGACAACAACCGGTACGGGCACTGCCGCTAGCAGGGTAAGCGCAATTCGCTGGGATTTAAAAGGCATGGTCAACCCGATCAGTTCAGCACTGCATTCCCAATATCGCATACCGAAGAAATGGCAGGATAAATTCATGATCCAATACAAAAAAGCGACCAATACCGGGTCCTGACGGTTTTTTTGTGTTGGCGTATGTGTAAGTTGGTATTCTTTTTTATTCTTGTGCTAGCGTTTGGCTGAGTGTTTCGTCCTTCATCAATTGGTTTTCTTTTTTATTCGATTTCTTGAATTGATATGAGTTTTTCGCCCTTCATGGGCGAGTATCTTTTCTTTGATGGCCAAAGAAAAGGTACCAAAAGAAAGGCCACCCGCATGCTTTCCCTTCGGGTTCCCTGCGATGCTCAGATAAGCTGGCGGGGCGTGAACTCGCTACGCTCAAACAAGCACACCCCGAAACCCCAGCTCATCCTCCGCTTCTCGGCAAGCCTGAACGGGACGGGTAGGTCAACATCTAACATCAAGACCAAAGACCAACAATATTCGTCATTGCGAGCGAAGCGCGGCAATCTCCCTGTTTCGTTTCAGCATTATGAGATTGCTTCGTCACTACGTTCCTCGCAATGACTAACAGGCTTTTGACTTTCCTTTCCCCTTTAACCTTCCACCTTTCC
>JAUWVE010000195.1 GCA_030617565.1 Gammaproteobacteria bacterium
TGCACTGTATGATGCGGGGGCATCCGTCAAACTAATTTCAGGGCCAGTCCATTTACGCACTCCACATGGTGTAGATCGCATCAATATTACCAGCGCACAGGAAATGGCTGATGCTGTAATGGCAAATATTTCCGGCTGTGATATTTTTGTCTCCGTGGCCGCTGTCGCAGATTACCGGCCGGTGAATCGTGCAAAACAGAAAATAAAGAAAAACGCTGAAACGCTCAGCCTGGAACTGGTACGCAATCCGGATATTCTCGCCATAGTTGCCGCCCTGGAGAATGCACCATTTACTGTCGGTTTCGCTGCTGAAACTGAAAACATTACCGAACATGCCACACAAAAATTAGCCGCAAAAAGAATAGATTTGATTGCAGCAAACCCAGTCAGCGGCGACAATAGCGCGTTTGATTCAGAGTCAAATGAACTGACCCTGATTGACCGCAACAGCATCAGCCATCTCAGCCGCTGCAGTAAAAGCCTGCTGGCCCGAAAACTGACCAAGGAAATTGCACAACGCTACCATGAAACATATCCAGCTAAAAATTCTTGATTCAAAAATTGGCAATGAAATCCCTCTGCCGGAACATGCTACTGACGGTTCTGCCGGAGTCGACCTGCGTGCCTGCCTGGATCAACCGCTAACGGTAAACCCCGGCGAGACCCACCTCATCGGCACAGGCATTTCTATCCATATTGCAGACCCCGGCTTTGCCGCCATGCTGCTGCCCCGCTCTGGCCTTGGCCACAAACATGGCATAGTCCTCGGCAACCTTGTTGGGTTGATCGATTCCGACTATCAGGGTGAACTGAAAGTCTCCTGCTGGAACCGTGGCGATACAGAATTTACAGTAAAGCCCGGTGAGCGCATCTGTCAGATGATTATCGTTCCGGTGGTTCAGGCAAGCTATGAAATTGTAGAAGAATTTGATGAATCTGATCGCGGCGCCGGCGGCTTCGGCCATACCGGCACACACTAGATAAAAACCACTGCCCCTACTCAGGCCTGAATATCTGAAAACTGAAAACTGAAAACCATGACCAAAATGAATACCCCCAGCGACAAGTTCCCGCACGAAATTTTCAAGGCCTACGATATCCGCGGCATAGTAGACAAAACACTGACTACCGACATCACCCGCCAGATCGGTCAGGCTTTTGGCTCCGAAGCCCTGTCCAGAGGAGTAGACACGGTTGTTATTGCGCGTGACGGCAGGCTGTCCGGGCCCGCACTCAATGCCGCACTTGCTGAAGGTCTGCTGGCAAGCGGCTGCAATGTTATCGATATCGGCATGGTACCTACCCCGATGCTGTACTTTGCCACCTATCATCTCAATACCGGCACCGGCATCATGATCACCGGCAGCCATAATCCCCCTGAATATAATGGCCTGAAAATGGTCATGGCCGGTGAAACCCTGGCCGGTGAACGTATCCAGGATTTGAAGCAGCGCATACTCGATGGCAATTTTTCTAACGGCCATGGCCAGCTCAGCGAACAGGACATCAAATCGGCCTATAGCGAACGGATCCTGTCAGAAGGTCGGCTGTCACGTGAATTGCATGCCGTGGTGGATTGCGGCAACGGCGTTGCCAGTGAAATAGCCCCGGAGTTGCTCGCTGAACTCGGCTGCAAGGTCACCCCGCTGTTCTGTGAAACAGACGGCAATTTCCCCAACCACCATCCTGACCCCAGCCAGCCTGACACACTGGTAGACTTAATCCGAGCCATGCATGAAACGGGTGCAGATATCGGCCTCGCTTTCGATGGTGATGGAGACCGCCTGGGCGTGGTGACGCCGGATGGAAAAATCATCTGGCCGGACCGTCAATTGATCCTGTATGCCAGGGACATCTTAAAGAAAACCCCCGGCGCTCATATTATCTACGACGTCAAATGCTCACAAACCGTTGAAACTGAAATCAACAGGGCCGGCGGCAAAGCCGAAATGTGGAAAACCGGCCACTCCTTCATTAAGGCACGCCTACGGGAAACAGGCGCAGAACTGGCAGGTGAGATGAGCGGTCATGTGTTTTTCAACGACCACTGGTATGGCTTCGACGATGGACTCTATGCTGCTGTGCGCCTGCTGCACATACTGGCAAAAGATACACGCAATGCTTCAGAGGTCTTCGCAGACCTTCCCGATACGGTGAATACACCTGAACTGGGTCTGGCCATGGTAGAAGGTGAGCATTACAGACTGATGGATGAGCTGGTTGCCAATGCTGTGTTCCCAGATGCAAAAGTCAGCAAAATTGACGGTCTGAGAGTCGATTTTGATAATGGCTTCGGGCTGGTGAGAGCGTCCAATACCACACCAAAGCTGGTACTTAGATTTGAAGCTGATACTGAAAATAATCTTGATGCGATCATGCAACGTTTTCGCAGCCTGATCAACGCCACACGGCCGGGATTGAATTTACCGTTTTAACTAAACAGGAGTATTTACCTGCAACAGGTTAAGCCAATGAAACAGCTGCGTACTCTACTGGCCAGACTCGACAGCTTGCCCAGGCTTGCCATTCTGGGGCTGCTGACGGGTATCCTCACTGCTGTAGTCATCATCCTGTTTCGTGAACTGACCGAACTCACTCAGACCCGACTACTGGGCCTGAGTGATCCC
>JAUWVE010000251.1 GCA_030617565.1 Gammaproteobacteria bacterium
GAGGATTTAGCCTTAAGAAACAGAGCATCATGAATAGAAAACAGTAGCGGATTAGTGAGTTAAGTTGCCTTGGGCCCGCTTCCGAACGCATGCTTGAAACAATTGGCATAATCACTCGAGATGATCTGCAAAAAATTGGGCCGGTTCAGGCGTATCTTGAACTGGAGCAACATCTCAGTGCAAAACCCAGCCTTAATCTACTTTATGCCATGATGCTGGCACTGGAAGACCGACCCTGGCCATCATTGACAAAAGATGAGCGTGTCAATCTCATTATGGAGGTTGAGGCCTATCACGACTTACAGCAACAAACAGCAAACGAGATAGAAAAATGACAAATAAGAATCCATTGAAATCGGTACAGGAACTTGGACAGAGCATCTGGCTCGATGATATCCACCGCGGCATGCTCAATAATGGTGACTTTCAGTCCTATATAGAGAATGACGGCATTACCGGTGTGACATCCAATCCTGCCATTCTAAAAAAAGCGATCCTTGACCGTGATGATTACGATGCAGCCATTGCTCAACTGGCAACCGAAAATACAGATGCCCGCAGCGCCTATGAAAAACTGGTCATTACCGATCTGCAACAGGCCGCTGATCTTCTGCGGCCAATATATGACGACAGTAATGGTCAGGATGGCCTTGTCAGCATGGAAGTCTCTCCACACTATGCTCACGACACGGAGAAAACCATTCACGCCGGACGCCGTCTCTGGGAAATGCTGGCCAGACCCAATGTTTTAATCAAAGTACCTACCACCAAAGAAGGCCTGCCAGCTATTCGCGCACTGATTGCCGACGGCATCAATGTGAATGCCACCCTGCTCTTTTCCGTCTCACGTTATCGAGAGGTTGCGGCTGCCTATATTGCCGGCATTCAGGACAGAGTAAATGCCGGCCTGTCGGTAGAAAGAATTGCCTCAGTTGCCAGCTTCTTCCTCAGCCGCATTGATGTGATGGTCGATAAAAGGCTCTCAGCAATGGAAGCGCCGGGTGAACTACGAGGAAAAACTGCAATTGCCTCTTCACGCATGGCCTATCAGGTATACAAACAACTTTTTTCTGGCAGCGAATGGCAGACTCTGGCAAATGCTGGTGCTCATCCTCAGCGACTGTTATGGGCAAGCACCAGCACCAAAGATCCATCTTATCCTGATGTCATGTATGTCGAGGCCTTGATCGGTGAAAATACAGTCAATACCTTGCCGCTAAAGACATTGAATGCCTACCGGGATCATGGCATGCCAGCAGTTCGCCTTGAAGATGAACTAGAACAGTCAGAAGCTGTACTGCAGCAAATTGATGAACTGGGAATTGATATGGAAACGATTGCCCAGCAACTGGAAGATGAAGGCCTGGAAAAATTCATCCAGCCATTTGATGTGCTTTTGGAAACTTTGGAGTTGAATCTTGGCGTCGCTAAATAGAATATCAAGGTTGTGAAACCGGAGAGTCCCTAGCGAATTAAGTGATTTACGTTTTACGTATTATGTTTTACGTAATACCTAATACGTAAAACTTAAGACCCATAACGACAAACGATGCTCAGTGTTTCAGGTTCTTATCAGAAAACGAATAGCCTATTATGCCAAAATCCTTTCAACCCCGCCCATATAGCTGCGCAAGACTTCCGGGACGACAATAGAACCATCTTCCTGCTGATAATTCTCCATTACTGCGACCAGTGTCCTACCCACTGCCAGGCCTGAACCATTCACCGTATGAAGTAGTTCCGGTTTGCCGGTTTCCGGGTTACGCCAGCGGGCCTGCATGCGCCTGGCCTGGAAAGATTCGAAGTTACTACACGAAGATATCTCGCGATAGGCCTCCTGACCGGGCAGCCAGACTTCGAGATCA
>JAUWVE010000245.1 GCA_030617565.1 Gammaproteobacteria bacterium
TGTAAGCTCTGCTTGCGTAACACTTTTTTCAGTCGAATAACTTCAGGTGTCACCGGCGCTTTTACGCGGATCCATTCCGGTTTACGTAGAAACTCAGTCGTCGGCTCAATTTTTACCGGGATGCGCGCTGTCTTTGCCTGCCCTTTCTCCGCGCCTTCTGGCAAGGGTGCTGACAAACTGCCACTTTGCATACTGGTTCGTTTACTGTTCACTGGCTAAATATTGTGAGATCGATTTTCATAGACAACATTATATCCCAGCCTGCTGGACAACACCTGTACGAACTGTCTGCCAATACGATGGGGATCTGCTACTGCTCCCAGAGTTTTCATATCGGTCATTTTTATTCCGCTAAGACCACAGGGGATGATCCGATCATACGGTGACAGGTCCATATCCACATTCAGACTGAGTCCATGGTATGTACATCCACGCTGAACACGCAGACCAATGGATGCTATCTTTCTATCATCAACGTATACCCCGGGAGCATTCTCCAGTCTTGACGCGGAAATTTCATACTCATTCAGCAAATCGATCGTGGCCTGCTCCAGCGTATTGACCAGTTTTTTCAGCCCGATGCCCAGGCTCCTTAGATCCAGCATAAGATAAACGACTATCTGGCCTGGCCCATGATAGGTAACCAACCCTCCTCGGTCGGTCTTTACCAGTGGAATATCACCTGTATCGTGTATGTCACCAGCATTTTCCCTAATCCCCAGGGTGAAAACTTGCTCATGCTCAAGCAGCCAGATTTCATCAGGTGTATGAATAGTTCTAGCTCGCGTAAACGCTTTCATTTCCTGCCAGCAGGTAGTGTAATCCTGAAGGCTTGTGAATTGACGAATCAATGCAGGCCTTGTTGCATCGTCATTAATCATTGCTTTTAGTGATGACCTATAGCGTCATCAGGATGTCTGGGTGGTCATGTAGTGTCTGGTAGATGGCTTCCATCTGTTCCCTGTTTTCCAGCCTGACTTCACAGGTGACCGAGTGAAAATTTCCGCTGTTACTTTCTCGGCATTTAACATTAACAATGGCTCCCGGTTCAGTATGTCTCGCGACAATATCTTTAACCTTGTGTTCAAAATCGTCGGCCTGACGCCCCATTGCCTTGATACCAATCGTGCAGGGGAACGAAAGTTTTCCAAGTTCCTCTTCGCTCTTTTCAGTCATGACACCTCGCCCTTTCTGAATTTATCTTTAAACTCATCATAAAGCTTAATAATCTGATGATAATGTGGGCCGGGTTTACCATTACCAACTGCTTTACCATCCAGTTGAACAATGGGCAGTATTTCTTTTGTCGAACTGCTCAGCCAAAGCTCATCTGCCTGTTGCACCTGTTGTTCTGAAATATTAGTCTGCTGGCATAACAAACCGTGGTTGCAGGCAAGTTCAAGGACCAGCTCACGGGTAATGCCTGGCAGGATACTGTGCCCGGAGGCCGTCGTCAGCAATTGTCCATCATGTACAACAAACAAGGTGCTCGCCGCACCTTCTGTCAGCATTCCATCACGAAAAAGAACGGCTTCAGCAGCATCGTGCTCATGGGCAAACTGCCGTGCCAGAACATTTGCCAGCAATGAAACGGATTTTATATCACAACGCTCCCAACGCTGATCAGGAAAACTCACAGCATGAACGCCTGCTTCCCGGTAAGCCTCATCTGGATAAACCAGGTCCTGTGCATAAGCGAGTATTGTGGGTGTCATTTGATCGGGAAAGGCATGATTGCGTGGAGCACTGCCGCGGGTGATTTGTAAATAAACAGATGCATCGTCACTTCTGTTTTTGAGCAGGCGCTCAAACATCTGTATTATTTCCCTATCACTTAATGAAACCGACAGTCGTATTTCAGCGAGAGAATATCGCAGACGATCAAGGTGC
>JAUWVE010000113.1 GCA_030617565.1 Gammaproteobacteria bacterium
CCCTTTACCTCCCATGGCCAGGACGGTCTGATCGACGAGACTGGCTATGTTATCAATGATGAAACTGTGGCCGTACTGGTCAAGCAGGCACTGTCACACGCCAAAGCAGGTGCTGATGTTGTTGCCCCATCCGATATGATGGATGGCCGCATCGGTGTCATTCGCCAGGCGCTGGAAGAAAATGGCTATATCCACACCGCGATACTTGCTTATTCGGCAAAGTACGCCTCATCCTTCTACGGGCCTTTTCGTGATGCCGTGGGTTCTGCCGCCAATCTTGCCGGCGGCAATAAATACAGTTACCAGATGGACCCGGCCAACAGCGATGAAGCGCTGCGCGAAGTCGGACTGGATATTGCCGAAGGTGCCGACATGGTGATGGTAAAGCCCGGCATGCCCTATCTCGACATAGTGCGCCGTGTTAAACAGCAGTTCGGTGTACCAACTTATGCCTATCAGGTCAGTGGTGAATACGCCATGTTAATGGCCGCGTCACAGAATGGCTGGCTGGATGAGCAAGCCGTTGTTATGGAATCTCTGCTGGCCTTCAAAAGGGCCGGGGCCGATGGCATTCTGACCTATTTTGCCGAACGCGCCGCCGAATGGCTGCGTTCAGACTAAGCTGGAACTCGTAGCAGGATAGTGTAGGTTCGAATTCATTCGAACAAAGAGATTAACAGTAACCCTGATACAGCTTTTTGGCTCCTTCGTTCGAATGAATTCGAACCTACAGAATTTGCACAGCAAGAAGAGGGGGAATTAAACCCCAAGAGGTTCAATTTCGCTTATAATTCGCATCCAATATTTCACCCTGGTAGAAAAGCTATGAGCAACACACCCAAACCAACAAATATTAAACTGCATCAGAAATCCCGTGTGCTGGAGATTTCCTTTGATGACGGCAATGACTACGAGCTCAGCTGCGAATACCTGCGTATTTACTCACCGTCAGCCGAAGTCAGAGGACACGGCCCCGGTGAAGAAGTCCTGCAATTTGGCAAGAAAAATGTCAATATTACCAATATAGAACCGATTGGCAGTTATGCCGTTTGTCTACACTTCGATGACAACCACGATACCGGCATCTACTCATGGGAGTGGCTGCATCATCTGGGTAAAGATCAGGATGAGCTATGGGCAGATTATTTGAAAAAGCTGGAAGTTGCGGGTAAAAAACGTGAAACTGATACGATAATCTAAAAATGAGCGGCGAAAACAAACCACAGGATTCCACACATTTCGGCTATAAGGATGTTCCCGCATCCGAAAAAGCCGGCATGGTTGCCGATGTCTTTCATTCGGTAGCCGGCAAATATGACATCATGAATGATGCCATGTCACTGGGAATACATAGGCTGTGGAAACAATTTGCCATTGCGCAGGTGGGTGTCAGACCGGGGCACAGGGTGCTGGATCTGGCCTGTGGCACGGGTGACCTTACGTTAAAAATGTCTCCGCAGGCAGGCCCTGACGGGATGGTCATCGCTTCGGATATCAATGCCTCCATGTTGCAGAACGGGCGTGATCGATTGTTAGACAGGGGTATCACCAATAATGTTCAGTTTGTCCAGGCAGATGCCGAGAAACTCCCATTTCCTGACAATTCAGTTGACCGCATAACCATCGCTTTCGGGCTTAGAAATGTCACTGACCAGAATGCTGCGCTATCTGCTATGTACCGCTGTTTACGTCCGGGTGGCCGCCTGATAATACTGGAATTTTCCAAACCCGTACTGCCTGGCCTGGACAAAGTCTATGACCTCTATTCTTTCAAAATACTCCCCCGACTAGGCAGGATAATCGCCAATGACGAGGCCAGTTACCGCTATCTGGCTGAGTCCATACGCAAACACCCTGACCAGGAAACACTGAAAGGCATGATGGCAGAGGCCGGCTTTGACCGTCCCCATTATCACAACCTCAGCGGCGGCATCGTTGCAGTGCATAAAGGCTACAAGGTATAGGCAACAGACAATGAGTGTACTTTCATTCATCACACCTTTTGCCAGCGAGCTGGGCTGCCAGCTTTTGCGATCAGACCCCACTACTCTGGAACGTCTTGGTAAGCTGGACGGGAAAGTCATCGCACTCGACTTTGAATCGACAGATTTCACGCTTTATATGTTCCCCACAGAGGCCGGCATTCGCTTACGCAACGAATGGGATGGCGAGGTCGATGTGCACATGAAAGGCGCACCATCCGAACTACTTAAAATGGGCATGGCAGGCAAAGCGCCCGTCACACCCGGCAAAATAAATATCAGGCTTGAGGGCGATCTGCATGTCGGCCAGCAGTTCAAAAAAATTCTTGATGATATGCAGATCGACTGGGAAGAACTGCTTTCACAACAGGTAGGGGATACAGCGGCCTACCATGCGTCCAGGTTTCTCCGTGGCGCTCATAAAAGAATACGTGAAGTCGTCAAAACAACCGCCAGGAATAGCAGTGAGTATCTGCGCTTTGAGGCAGAAATACTGCCTGTCGACTGGCGTGTGAATGAATTCATAGATGATGTAGACCGGATTCGTGAAGATGTCGATCGTATGGTCATGCGCGTTGAACGCCTGCTCAGAAATCAGACACAATAATATTCTATAATTTTCTGTTGAACCAATTCATATACTGATATGCCTGGAAAGTTACGACAAGCCACTCATCTGCTGCGAATTGTACGCGTCCTTGCATACTACAATCTTGATGAATACCTGGTCAGAATTACACCGCTGAAGCCCTGGTTATTTCTATTCCATTTATTCCCCCGCAGTAAAGACAATGCTCCGCGCGGGCAACGATTGCGGGAAGCCCTGCAAGAGCTGGGCCCGGTCTTCGTTAAGCTGGGGCAGATGCTATCTACCCGACCGGACCTGATCCCAGATGATATTGCGTCTGAACTCAGCCTGTTACAGGACAGGGTACCCCCTTTTCCTGGCGACCAGGCATTACTGATACTCGAACAGGCTTATGAAGAGCCCGTCAGCCACCACATTGTCGACTTCAACACTGTTCCTCTCGCCTCCGCATCCGTCGCTCAGGTACATGATGCTCGTTTAACCGATGGCACAGAGGTTGTAGTAAAAATAATACGCCCGGGTCTGGAGCCGATAATAAAGAGAGATATCGATCTTCTTTTTATGCTCGCACGTATGGGTGAGAAGTACTCTGCTGATATACGTCGACTTCACGCTGTTGATGTCATAGACGATTATAATAAAACTATCCATGATGAGCTTGACCTGATGCGTGAAGCCGCAAATGCCAGTCAGCTGCGCCATAATTTCAATAACTCACCACTGCTATATGTGCCCGAGGTCTATTTTGACCACACCCGAACAAACGTCATGGTGATGGAAAAAATTCATGGTACGACGGTATCCAAAATCGACACTATTGTTGAAAAAGGGATAGACCTCAAGCATTTGTCGAATAATGGAGTAGAGATCTTCTACACCCAGGTATTCCGTGATGGATTTTTCCATGCCGACATGCACCCGGGCAACATCTTCGTGTTGGACGATGGGCGTTACGCAGCCGTAGATTTCGGCATTATGGGTACCCTTTCCGATATTGATAAACACTACCTGGCAGAAAACTTCCTGGCCTTTTTTCAGCATGATTACCGGCGTGTCGCACAGGCACACATCGATGCAGGCTGGGTACCTGAAGGAACACGGGTAGATGAGTTTGAATCTGCCATCCGCTCCGTTTGTGAACCGATATTTGCAAAGCCCTTGTGTGAAATCTCCTTTGGCAGAGTACTAATCCGGCTGTTCCGGGTTGCCCGACGTTTCAATATGGAAATACAGCCACAACTGGTGCTGCTTGAAAAAACCCTGCTCTACGTTGAAGGCCTCGGTCGCCAGCTCGACCCGCAGCTAAACCTCTGGGATACTGCCAAACCATTTCTTGAACAATGGGCACGACGCGAATACGGCCCGCGAGCCTTTTTCAAGGAAATACGCCGTCAGGCTCCCATGTGGTGGAAGATGGGACCGCGCATGCCGATGCTCATTCACAACGTACTTGAGCAAGCCGGCAACGGCACCCTACAGCTGTCACAGCCTGATGAAAACCTGAAACAATTAAAAGAAGAAACACGTCGCGGCCAAAAAAAATTATTCCACGCTATCGTCGGCAGTGCCCTGCTGATCAGTGCTGCACTGCTGGCAGCACTGGATGGCTACACGCCGATCATGGCCGGTCTGGCGCCTTTATCCAGCTGGGTACTGGGTGGCCTCGGTGCCCTGTTGCTGTTTGTTTCATGGCCTTCGAGTGAATGATAGAAGTTTCAAGACTAAAGACTAAAGACTAAAAACAAAAAAACTTAACTCACTTTTAATGTCTTCAACACTCGCAACCCGGCACCCGAACAAAGACATCCTTATCAAGTTTCTTCTGGTGCTATCAACAGTTCTGTTGCTAGTTGGGATCTTTGCGCCAATGATGACGCTGTCTAAATTCATATGGATTGAAAATGAGTTTTCCCTGTTTGCTGGCACACTACAATTATACATCGATGGCCAGTATCTGTTATTTCTTATACTGCTGCTCTTCAGCATAGTCCTGCCAGTCGCAAAGATTATCCTGTTATTCAGATTCTGGTATGCCGACTCAAGCAGTTGCCAGCAGCTGCAGCACTTTATGAGCTGGATTTCACATTATGGGAAATGGTCCATGCTTGATGTGTTTGTCGTTGCCCTGCTGCTGGTGATCGTCAAACTGGGTGTGCTGGCAACTGTCCAGGTTCATTACGGCATCTACATGTATGCGGTAGCAGGGCTATTAATTATGGCTTGCACTGCAATTATCAATACGGCTGCTAAAAAGGATCTTGAACAAAGCCTTGAGTCGTAGGTCGTAGGTCGTAGGTCGTAGGTCGTAGGTCGTAGGTCGTAGGTCGTAGGTCAAAATATTGCAATTTTGTCATTTAGTTTCAATCTTTAGACCTCAGACCTCAGACCTCAGACTTTTTTAAAATTTCCATCACATCCCTCGCCACAGCCGGTGCAGTAGTAAATTTCACACTGCGCACCTCAATCAGTCCTGAGAATGATCCATTCGACTCAACGGTTCTAATGCTGCTGGACTTTGCAAAGTTGAGCTCGTCTTCTGTAGCATCATCGTTTAGATCGTCAAGAGGTAACCATCCACTTTGCCAGCCTGTAATGTTTTCCTCTGTT
>JAUWVE010000129.1 GCA_030617565.1 Gammaproteobacteria bacterium
TACAGCAGGACCTGACAGTATTCGACCTGCTCAAGATGCCTTTTTACCACCCGGTAATAGAAGAAGCCCTGCAGGCCGCACTGCGTGACCTGGCATCAAAAGTAGAAGACAAACCTGGTGGGATGATGGATCTCGAAAAGCTCTAAAATATTGTTCACCACATAGGACACGGAGGTCACAGAGTTTTAATGCTTGCTTGCCTGGATCATTATTTTTTGGCACAGCCAGACTCTAAACGATGGTCATTGCTTATTATATTTAGTTAAAAGCTTTTCTTTCCTCTGTGACCTCCGTGTCCTCTGTGGTGAATATGTTGAAGTTTTGTATTGAACTTACTGCTTATCTGCGTAATGCATTTCCAGTCAACACATCATAAATCGGTGTTGGTCTATCCAGCTCACCCAGCGCTCCCTCAACGATAAGCTCTACCTCATCTCCGAAATATCGCCGTACTCCATTGGCTGACAGGGCAGGCGGGTGCCCCTCAGGATTGGCACTGGTCGACACTATGGGGCCCCGGAAAGTACGGCACAGCAATCGAGTTAGTGGGTGGTCACTTACCCGTACAGCTATGCTGGAATGATTTCCTCGCAGATAATGGCTGATATTCTCCGCGGCAGGGACTACCCAGGTGGTCGGTCCGGGCCAGCTGGACTCAGCTTTATCTATGTCGAATTTGTTTAGGTCGATGTATGGATAGAGCTGTTCCACCGTGGCGGCAATCAGGATCAGTCCTTTTTGCCAGTGGCGATGTTTGATCTTAAGCAATGACTGGATAGCCAGGTTGTTGCGCGGATCGCAGCCGAGTCCGTAGCAGGACTCGGTGGGATAGGCAATAATTCCTCCTGTCTGAAGTGTTAGATCAGCCTGCTTGATGATTGATCTATTCAGGATTGTGACTCTCTGCTGATGGCGCGGTGGCCGATGTCGGTGCGATAATAAACATTGTCCCAGTGCACCTGTTTTACCGCCTCGTAAGCGCGATGTTGAGCGTCGGTAACGCTGTCGCCAAGAGCTGTGACACACAGTACCCGCCCGCCACTGGTAACTTGCTTGTTGCCCTGTTTAGCTGTCCCGGCATGGAAAATATGCATATCCTCCGTATTTTCCGGCAGGCTGTCGATGACATCACCGCTGTTGTAATTGTCTGGATAGCCGCCCGCTGCCAGCACTACACCCAGTGCCTTGCGTTCATCCCACTGTGCAGTGGCTTTATCCAGTTTGCCATCAAGCGCCATATCACAAAGCCACGCCAGGTCGGACTTCAGACGCATCATAATTGGCTGGGTTTCCGGGTCACCGAAGCGGCAGTTATATTCGAGTACATTCGGCGTGCCGTCTGCGTTTATCATGACGCCGGCATAGAGAAAACCGGTATACGGTCTGCCGATTTCCTTCATGCCTTCGACAGTAGGCAGGATGACTTCATTCATGATGCGCTGATGCATTTCTTCAGTTACCACAGGGGCCGGTGAATAGGCCCCCATACCGCCGGTATTGGGACCGGTATCGCCATTATCGCGTGCCTTGTGGTCCTGTGAGGTGGCCAGTGGCAGCACATGATTGCCATCCACCATACATATAAAACTGGCTTCTTCGCCAGTTAGAAATTCCTCGATAACAACACGGTGGCCCGCCTCACCAAAGGCATTTCCGGCCAGCATATCTTTAACCGCAGTGATCGCCTCTTCTTCCGTCTGTGCCAGGATCACCCCTTTGCCGGCCGCCAGGCCATCGGCTTTGACAACAATTGGCGCTCCCTGCTGGCGGATGTATTCAATTGCCGGGTCAATTTCAGTAAATGACTCGTAGGCCGCGCTCGGTATGTTGAAACGGGCGAGAAAATCCTTGGTAAAACGTTTTGAGCCTTCAAGCTCTGCTGCTTCCGCACTGGGACCGAAGCAACGCAGGCCGGCATCATAAAAGAGATCAACAATACCGGCTACCAGTGGCTGTTCTGGACCAACGACAGTGAGGTCGATTTCATGTGCCAGGGCAAATTTAACCAGTGCATCAATATCATCAGCGGCAATAGCGACATTCTCGAGACCTTCTTCAGCATCAGTGCCGGCATTGCCGGGTGCGACATAAACCTTCTCCGCTACCGGTGTTTGAGATAATTTCCAGGCCAGGGCGTGTTCACGTCCACCACCACCAACTACAAGTATATTCATTTCAGACCCTGTGTATATTTTTAACTAATTCTTTGTATTTTACGTGAATAGCATAATATCGACAGATATAATCATTAAAATTTAAGGAACCTCTGATGTGTCTGGACGAAGTAGATTGCGATCTAAAATATTCAGGTTTGAGGCGAGAATCGCACGGCCGTTCAATGACATCCTGTCATCACGGCACTTGTATGTCCATATACATCGTAATAGCTAGCTATTACGAAGATTTTGACCGTAGGAAATGCCCGTGGTGCAACGAAAAAACTGGATATTTTAGGCGTAAGATACGAGTTAATGAATTGATCAGAGGTTCCTTAAGTATAAAACTCAGAATGGGGCAATGACATGAAAAAACCAGTAGTAATCATAGGCATAGGAGAGATAGGTGGCGTATTTGCACGCGGTCTGTTGAGGTCGGGCTATCCTCTGATACCCGTCAATCGTAGCGATGATATCAATCAAATTGCGAATGAATACCCTGACCCCGAAGCGGTTCTGCTGACTGTGGCGGAAAAGGATTTACATGCTTCGCTTGAAAGCATGCCAAAGGCCTGGGCCGACAGACTGTGCCTGGTACAAAATGAGTTATTACCACGTGACTGGGAAAAACACAGTATTCAGTCGCCAACCATTATTTCCGTCTGGTTCGAGAAAAAACCGGGCATGGATGCAAAGCCGGTGGTTGCCTCCCCCGTTTTTGGCCCACATGCTGATCTTATTTGCGAGGTACTGGATGCCCTTGCGATTCCGGTGGAAAAGCTCAATTCAGCAGAGGACCTGCTGTTTGAGCTGGTTAGAAAAAACCTTTATATATTGACCACCAATATTTCCGGCCTGGTGGCCGGTGGTAATGTTTCAGAGCTGTGGCAGGATCATCGATCTTTAGCCATAGAAGTGGCGGAAGATGTACTGGAACTGCAGGCCTGGTTAACCGGTAAGGAACTGGATAGTAAGGGATTGATTGCCGCCATGCTGGTCGCATTTGATGGTGATCCGGAACATGGTTGCACAGGTCGTTCAGCCCCTGCACGTTTGCAGAGGGCATTACAGCTTGCAGATGAGGCTGACCTTGAAGTGAGGACTTTGCATAGAATTCAGGCAGAGCAGTAGGGTTTATTTCTTTTGTTGTGCTGGCGCCCGGCTGAGGGTTTTGTCCTTTTTGGCAAGTTTCCTTTTTTGTTCCTGTGCTGATGCACAGCTGAGTTTTTCGCCCTATATGGGCGAGTGACTTTTCTTTGCTTGCTCAAAGCAACACACCAAAAGAATACCAAAGGCACCCGCATGCTTGCCCTTCGGGTTCCCCTGCGATGCTCAACCGAGCCGGCGGGATGTGAAACTCGTGGTGCGGTGTAACGAGGTTTTAAGATCAACATCAAAAACTAGATTGGAGGCAATATTGTAGGTCCGAATTCATTCGGACAAAACCTGCGCGAATGAATTCGCACCTACAAAAATCAAAATTATCATGGCTACACCATCCAGTTTTGAACTTCCTTTCCACTGGTTTTTATCCCCTTTTGGGTTGTCGAGCACCGGAAGACCGGCCTGCATAAATGAACTCGTCCATGAAGGACGAAATACTCAGATAAAAAATTGAGCAAGCAAATAATAAAGGAATAGATTTCGGCCATGCGCCAGCACCATAAATAGCACATTTGATATATCATACAGTGGATGGAATCTCTCAAAAGAACAACACAGCAGCCCTATACCTGTCGACTAACCAGCTGGCAACAGGATAAAGACAAGCTGCAGTGTGTTCGCTATGCTGTCTTTGTTGAAGAACAGCAAATTCCTGCTGATCTGGAGTGGGATGAAAAAGATAAGGATGCTATCCATGTGATTGCAGTTAATGATAGTGACCAGCCAGTTGCAACGGGCCGATTACTGGCTGACGGGCAGATAGGCAGGATGGCTGTTGTATCTGAGTGGCGAGGTAAAGGGGTAGGGAGATCGATATTGAATTTGCTGTTAGATGCCGCACATCGACGCGGAGACAGGGTAATTAAGCTTTCCTCACAGCAGACGGCCCGTGGCTTTTACCTCAAGCAGGGATTTATACAGACAGGAGGTCCCTATCAAGAAGCGGGCACACAGCATGTATCCATGTGTTTGCAGCTGGGAAATAACCCTGCGCGGCCGAAAGGAAGCTGATCTGTGATTTATGCCAGATGAATAAAATCCTGCGCCTGTTTTCCTCCTCCATGCTCGACAGCCTGCGAGATCTTGCGCCGGTCTTTCTGGTTATTGCGTTTTTCCAGCTGCTGATTCTGCAACAGCCTGTAGAGGGTCTGTTTAATTTACT
>JAUWVE010000147.1 GCA_030617565.1 Gammaproteobacteria bacterium
CCAGGCCTTTTCTCTTTGATAGCGTTGTAGTCGGCCGATGCTTGTGACCAACGGCCCGGAATTTCCACTTGGCCGCAGGCGCATGTCTATTTCGTACAATCGACCTGCAGGTGTACGAGTCGACATGATATGGACCAGCCGCTGGCCAATGCGTGCGAAAAACTGCGCGGCATAAACTTTTCTTGGACCGGATGTTTTTACTGAGTCGGCCACGTTGGCAGAAACAAAGACCAGATCCAGGTCAGAGCCAAAGCCAAGTTCCCGACTGCCCAGCTTACCATAGCCGATGATGCAGAAAGGAACCTTGGCCGGGGCACCATTCTCCAGTGTGCCGTGATTGGCAATGATGCCCTGTATGCTCAGTCGCAGGCTTTCACTGGTGCAGGCCTCCGCAATCGCAGAAAGGGACCTGCCTGTCTCGGTCGCAGTAAGGCTGGCAGATATATCCAGTGAAGCCACAGCAAGCAGCTTGCTGTGGTGAAACTCCCTGAGCAGACCCATCTGCTGTTCCAGGTCATCCTGTTCAGTAGTTTGTAATCGCCTGTTAAGATCGGTTGACAACTCTTCAAGGTTAAAATCAGCAAGTGAATAACCGGTAAGCAGATCATCAAGCAGGATAGGGTAACGTTGAATTAACACCGAAGCATAGGGGCTGGCAGCGGTCAGGCGTATCAGCTGATGCCGTACTGCCTCATTATCCAGTAATAAGGAGAGATAGACCGGACGCCTGGCGATGGATGTAAGCAGATCGAGGCAACGAAAAATGGTTTCATCAGTATCTGTAGCAACTTCATTCGCTGAGGATTCAGCAATCTTGCCCACTTCATACAACAAAACTGGCAGCAGGCGATCAAGGCGGCTTCTTGCCGATGTGCTGAGGCTGCTATAGAGGGAGCCGTTACTCAGTGACTGCAGGCGGGAATACAGTGCGTCAGGGTGTTTATAATGATTGTCTTTTAATACCTGGCAGGCTGCTTTCTGATCCAGTTCGTTACCCCACAAATGGGCCATGCTGCGCATCGGAGAACTTGTGTCCGGGTCTGCTGTTGAGATGAATAGCTGATGAAAAATTTCATGAATAGCCTGCATGTGAGTCTGCAATTGACGGTGAAAGGCAGGCCAGTCTGTATGGTCCATGGAGAGGGCAAGGACAAGCTGCTGCAGTGAGTTTTCGGGCAAGTTATGGGTTTGCTGGTCAGCATACATCTGTAGACGGTTTTCACAGCGTCGTAAAAAATCATAGCCAGAGCTCAGGGTGTCAAACTCCGCTGTTGTTAACAGAGTGGAGGCGTGCAGCTGGTCGAGAACCGGCAGCAGACTTTGCTGTTGCAGGTCCCGGTCTCTCCCGCCGCGAATTAACTGATGAGCCTGGGCGATAAACTCGACTTCGCGGATGCCGCCGGGGCCGAGTTTTATGTTGCGCTGCATCACCTTTTTACGCCTTAGTTCGCGCTCTATCATTTCTTTCATATCACGAATTGATTCAATTGCAGAAAAGTCGAGATATTTGCGATAGATGAACGGGCGAAGGCTGTCTAAAAGCTGTAGACCTTTTTCCCGGTCACCGGCAACTACGCGGGCTTTGATAAAGGCATACCGTTCCCAGTCTCTACCGTGCAACTGGTAGTAATTCTCCATGGCATTGAATGACAGGCATAAGGGGCCACTGTCACCATTTGGACGCAAGCGCGTGTCGATACGATAGACAAAACCATCGGCAGTCTGTGTCGTCAGCAACTTTATGAGTAACTTTGCCTGCCGGATAAAAAACTCCTGGTTTGAAAGCGGCTTGCTGGCAGAGGTCTGGCCATTTTCCGGAAAACAGAAAATCAGGTCGACATCGGAAGAAAAATTGAGCTCACCACCACCCAGCTTGCCCATGCCGAGAACGACCAGCTGTTGAGTTTCGTCGGATTCAGTGCCGAGGGGTGTGCCATGACGAGCTGCAAGCAGATCATAAGTCCGTGTCTGGGTTGCTGACAGCAGGGCTACTGCAGTGTTAGTCAGGCTGGACATCACCTCGTTGAGTGCAGCCCAGCCGGCAAGGTCACGAAAGGTAATTTGCAGCATTGCCTGATTGCGTGTGTAGCGCAGGCAGTGCATCATTTCCTGTTCATCCTCTGTGGCCGCAAGAGAGGCTTCGAGTTTAGAGAATAAGCCATCTGTATCCAGAGGCCTGAACAGGCTGCCGTTTTCTATCAGCTCAGTTAAATATGCCGGGTCTTTACGGATGAGGCCGGCAATAAACGGGCTGCTGCTGAGTACTGCCGGTAAAGCACCGATCCAGTCTGCGGTGACTGACGTTGAATCAGGCAATTGATCGACAACTTCATTAAAGGTGATATCCACATCCTTCTGAAGCTCATCTGGCAGCTGAAGAAGCTGCTTTTTGAAGTGATTAATTGAGTCTCGATTCATAGGGATAATATCAAGTAAAAGAGCCCGGTTAGAGATGTATAATAGTACTATTCAAAAGCAAGAAACGGTAGGTATCAGCCCATGAAATCAACAGCATTTGTAAGAAACTTAATACTTATTTTCAGCTTTTCATTGCCCGCGACGGCAATCGCTGATGTGGTCGTACTCATTCACGGTTATCACAGCGGGGCATATGCCTGGGAAACAAGCGGCGTATCTTCAATTCTGCAGGAAAATGGCTGGCCCAGGGCCGGTCTGTATGCTCCGTCAGGCCGCACTATGCAATTTTTCTCCGGCCCAGCGAATAACAGTAGCAACAGGTCCATTGTTGTTGACCTGCCTTCAGAAGCACCGGTCGAATTGCAGGCGGATCTGCTAAGCCAGGTACTGAATGACATTCGCCTGCGCTATCCATCTGAAGCGATTACCCTTGCAGGGCATTCTGCCGGGGCAATCGTCGCCAGAACAGTGCTGGTTAGAGGTAATGCTGCCGGGGTTAACCGACTAATTTCAATAGCGGCCCCGAATCTGGGTACGGAACGCACCGTGCAGGCACTCAATGTTACAGATATCCCCTGGCCATTTAGCATGGCGGCTGATTTATTTGCCGGTGAAGGCTACGATACGGTAAAACGTTCCCGGCATCTGCTGATTGACCTGCTGCCGGCAACACCGGGCACCTATCTGGGCTGGTTAAACACCCAGCCGCATCCGCAGCTAGAGTATATTGCAGTTGTGCGCGGCCAGAATCTGACCATGTCCGGCGACTGGATGGTGCCGGGCATAAGCCAGGACCTGAATAATGTAGTTGCAATAGCCGGACGAGCAAAAGTCATTACTGTGCCGTCTGAGCACGAACTCTCTGCGTTGGATGGCGCCATGCTGGCAAGTATTCTTAACGAGGACTGACACATCAGGGGCTCCTTAACAACGTGAATAAAGATCGCTTCAGGAAACTGCTGCTGCAGCAACGCCAGGAAATACTGGAAGTTCTTGAAAGTGGAAAGAGCGCCGCCGGGACAGTAAAACTGGATCAGACCAGCGTTGGTCGCCTGTCACGAATGGATGCACTGCAGTCACAGGCCATGCTGCAGGAGGCGACACGACGGCGAGAGCAATCGTTGCGAGGCATCAATGAATCACTTAGAAAGATAGAATCGGGCGACTACGGATTCTGTGAGCAGTGCGGCGAAGAAATTGCTGAGAAACGTCTGCAGTTTAACCCTGCGGTACTCTATTGCATAGATTGTAGTAGCAAGTTAGAGCAGGGTTGAAAGAATAGAGGGGCCTTTTACAAAAAACTTTTCGCCGCGAGGGCGCCCTTAAGTATTAACACTTTATTGCCCCTGATTTTAAGTTCTGTGAACCCAATTGTTAAAGGGGGCTTCTATTTCTTAATGATGTAAGTTGGTAAGCCATCCAGGCTTACCTGATTGTTATCTTCCCAGTATTTCTTTATCCCCTC
>JAUWVE010000042.1 GCA_030617565.1 Gammaproteobacteria bacterium
CACCAGAATGACTTTGAGTCATTGACCACGACAAAGGAATTAGCAGCAGACCAAGGAATAAAATCAGCCAGTCTCCCGGTTTCATTTTTATCATTGCTTTCAAGTTTCAAGTTTCAAGTTTCAAGTTTCAAGTTTCAAGTCAAAGGCTTGCTGATGATGACTTTGTTTTTATTTCCTGGTTCAAGTTTAATTCTTTTTTGCATACTCGACGTCATGATTATTTGTCCCTGTTTGTCAATTATCATTATGTCAGACACGCCCATCTTTGTTGCGATTTCCTGCCAGTTATCCGGGCCGGCAATAAATAATGCGGTGCTGGCTGCATCTGCTAATGCGCCGTTCTTATGCAGGACGGTGACCGATACTGCCTGATCGGCAGGGTAGCCGGTGCGGGGGTCTATGATGTGGTGGTAGCGTTTGCCTTCATGAGTAAAGTGGCGCTCATAATCACCGGAGGTAAATACACATTCATCCTTTTCCAGTTCAATGCTGGCAATGATTCCGTTACCCGATGGATCGCGTATACCTATGCGCCAGGAGCGTTGCCCCTGATCTCCAAACCCGCAGAGATCTCCCCCGGCATTGATCAAGGCGTGTTTTATTCCCAGGTCACGCAGCTTCTGTATGCCGGTGGAGACAGCATAACCCTTGGCGATTGCCCCAAGATCCAGTTGCAGCTGAGAGTTGTGTCCTCGCAGTCGATTGCCATCAATATCGATATCATTTACGGTTGGCAGACTGTCCAGCAGACGGGTAATGGTTTCCTGGCTGGGCGGTGTCTGGAGCAGTTCTGAGCTCTGAAAGCCCCAGGCCTGAATCAGTTTGCCTATCGTCGGGTTGAATAAACCATCACTCAGCAGTGAATATTTCTTCGACAGTTTTATCAGTGTCAGAACAGACCTGTCAGCAGAAAACCATTCTTCAGTTGCAAGCAAGGTGCTGGTTTGAGTCAATGCGCCGGGTTGCCAGGCATGCCAGTCAGTATGCATGCGATCAAAATCTACAAACAGGCTCGCAGCGGCCTGGTTCGCCAGTGACTTGTCATCGCTACGGATTTTGATCTCTATCAATGTGCCAAAGGCAAAAGATTGATAGCGATGAATGGTTTGCCTTTCGCAGGAGGCGAGCAGCACTGCCGGGATGAGTAGTACAGCTGCTAGCCATCGGCAACAACTCATGCAGGTAATCGCAGTTCAATGGCATCCATTAAATCACCTGCAATATCGAGCTCGAATTGCCGGTCCAGTTCACGTATACAGGTCGGGCTGGTGACGTTGATTTCAGTCAGATAGTCACCGATAACATCGAGGCCTGCGAACAGTATGCCTTTTTCTTTTAGTACCGGGCCGACCTGCTCACATATCCAGTAGTCCCTGTCACTCAATGCGACACCTTTACCGGTGCCACCGGCAGCCAGGTTGCCACGGGTTTCTCCTGCCAGGGGTATGCGTGCCAGCGCGTAGGGAGCGGGGTTTCCATCAACCATTAATATGCGTTTATCTCCCTCGCTGATCTCAGGAATGAAGCGCTGTGCCATGATGCTGGTCGTGCCGTACTGTGTCAGGGTTTCAATGATCACCCCTTTGTTGGGGTCGTTGCTCTGTACCCGGAAAATCGATGCACCACCCATGCCGTCCAGTGGTTTGAAAATACAGTCCCCATGTTCCTGGATGAACTGGCGTAGTTGCTTTGCGGAGCATGTTACCAGCGTAGGGGGTGTGCACTGCGGGAAGCTGGTGGTAAAAAACTTCTCATTACAGTCACGCAGGCTTTGTGGATTGTTAACAACCAATGTGCCCTGTCGCTCAACCAGTTCCAGCATATAGGTGGTATAGATATACTCAAGATTAAATGGCGGGTCCTTGCGCATCAAAATTGCACTGCATTCAGATAGCTCGTGCGCTCTCGCCGGGGACAACTCCAGCCAGGGGTCCTGTCCCGGCAGAAGTTTTACAAGCTGGCTTTCCGCGTAGACTATGCCATCACGGGTAAAAAGATCTACCTGTTGCATATAACGTACCTGCCAGCCCCGTTTCTGTGCCGCCAGTATCATTGCCCAGGTGCTGTCCTTGACAATGTTAATCTGTTCAATCGGGTCCATAATGATGCCGATAACTATGGGCTTATTCATGCTGCTACCGCTGCTTTCAGTGTATTGATTTCACGCGCTGCAGCCAGTAAGGCCAGTCGGCTGATTACGCCATAAGTATAAAACCGGTTTGGGTCAGCATCTGGGTCGGCTGATTTATCCGGTAGAGTACAGGTGTCGGCAAAGGCCAGTGGTTCAAAGTGCATGCCTGGGGCGTTAAGGTTTTCGTTAATGCCCCGGTTGGTATGCACACGGTAAAAGCCACCAACGACTGAATGGTCAATCATATAGACTACCGGCTCGGCGATAGCATTGTTGTTGCCCCAGGTTTCAAAGGTAAAAACGCCTTCCTGTACCAGTACATCACTAACGGTACTGCCGCCTTTTCCTCGCGCCATCTTGTTCCTTTGTTTCCTGTTAAGTCCCTGGATTTCAGACGGGTCACGGATGGTCATGATGTTCATGCCATAGGTCCCTGCATCGGCCTTGGCAATGACGAAGGGCTCTTCTTTGATGCCGTATTCCTGATATTTCTTTTTAATTATCTCCAGTACATCGGCGACATTATCCGCCAGACATTCTTCACCATCGCGTTTCTGAAAGTCTATTTTTCCGCAGCGTCTGAAATAGGGGTCAATCAGCCACGGGTCGATATCGATGATGTCGGAGAACTCTTTTGCGATACGCTGGTAATGGGCAAAATGGTCTGATTTTAATCGGCTAGCCCAGCCCATGGTAGGGTGTGGAGTGATGGTCTGGTCAGGGTCGATGTTTTCCAGAATGGTGGGGATGCCATCTGACAGGTCGTTGTTTAGTAATATGATGCAGGGGTCAAAATTCTCGATGTGCAGTCGATTGCCGGACCGTTCCAGTGGGTACTGAATCATGCTTTGACCTGATGGCAGGGCCAGTTCGCGGGTTTGCTTATCATCGTCGATATGGCCTATGCGTACCTGTAACCCGGCTTTTTCGATTATACCTTGCAGGGTAGAGAGGCTCTCCAGATAAAACTGATTTCGCGTATGAGATTCCGGCACAATGATCAACCTTCTCGCTTTCGGGCAGAGGTGCTCAATTGCAGCCTGCACAGCCAGCACGCATAAGGGCAGGAATGCCGGATTAAGGTTGTTAAAGCCGGCAGGGAACAGGTTGGTATCGACCGGTGCGACCTTGAAGCCTGCATTTCGCAGATCAACTGAACTGTAAAAGGGTGCACGGTATGACAGCCATTGACTGCGAAACCAGTGTTCGATTTCGGTTTGATTTGCCAGGATGTGAGTTTCCAGGGCTTGCAGTGGTCCTGCTAATGCTGTGGTCAGATGGGGGACAGAAGTCATGGTATTAAGGTTCGCTATATTTAAAAGATAGAAAGAAAATTAATATTTCTAAGAGTTGTCCTTTATTATTATAAAAGCTGGTCTACACTATTGGATTATATGGTCATGATAGCAAAGCAACATGGAAATTCTAATTGCTAATGTAAAATTTATGTCTGAAAGCAAAAGAGTTTATAGTTTTTACTGGTTTTTTGATTGTGATTATGGTCTTCTATAGCAATATAGTGGCCTTTGTGCTATCTATATAAAATAACAACTTAGCAAAAGGAATAAATAATTTACATTAAGGATTGGATGATGAAGTACACTCTCCTGAAAATACAACTGCGTGAAATCACATGACAGTTAAAATAATGGTGATTGATGACAGTAGCACTATACGTAAAACTGCGGAAACGCTACTGAAAAGAGCAGGATTTGAAGTTATAACGGCAGCAGATGGTTTTGAAGCTATGTCTGTGGTTGCGGATCAACATCCGGATATCATCTTTATTGATATTATGATGCCAAGACTCGATGGTTATCAGACCTGCGCATTAATCAAGAACAACAAGCGATTTGGTTCTACACCCATTGTAATGTTGTCAAGCAAGGATGGTCTGTTTGACCGTGCCAGAGGAAAGCTGGCAGGTTCAGAAGAACATATACATAAACCTTTTACTCAGGATGATCTGGTCAATGCAATAAATAAATATGTGGTGACTGATGAGGTGGCCAATGCATGATGCCTGCGGATCGATGAGCAAAAAATAAAGAGAGGTGTAGTTTAATGAGGTTTAAGAAAATACTGGTTGTTGATGATTCACCGACAGAACTTCATATGGTAATCGATATACTTAATCGACATAAAGTACCGGAAATAGTTACTGCAACGACGGGTCTCGATGCCGTTGCCAAAGCCCAGTCGGAAAAGCCCGATCTGATTTTGATGGATGTAGTGATGCCTGAAATGAATGGCTTTCAGGCAACACGAAAAATTAAAAAGAATCCGCAAACGGCCGGAATTCCGGTCATCATCATTTCCAGCAAGGACCAGGAAACAGACAAAGTCTGGGGTAAACGTCAGGGGGCCAATGAATACCTGACCAAGCCGGTGAAAGAAGCGGAGTTGATCAAGATTATGGAGGCTCTGTAGTCGCTAATGTCACGCAAGCATTTACAGCCACTTGAAATTCTCCATCAAATGGAGCAGGACGTATTGTCGGCAGATACATCTCTGCCGGAAGAAATAATCGTTGCTGAGCAATGGGTAGGTTTATCGTACAGAGTAGGGAAGCTGCAGTTCGTCTCGTCAATGGATCAGATTTCCGAGGTGGTGCCCTCGGCGCCCTTTGCAGTAGTGCCCAGATCACAGTCCTGGCTGCGTGGTATTGCAAATGTCAGAGGGCAGTTGCTGACGGTTGTTGATTTACAGGACTTTCTGGGTATGGAACCGGTAACTGTTGATCAGTATTCACGCCTGATTGTTATAAATAATGCCCTGCTTTCATGTTGTTTGCTGGTCAGTCGCTTGCAGGGCTTGCGGCATTTCGACCCGGTTGGTGATAGTTGTGACACCGGTGACCTGGGTGATCAGCTGGCTGGCTTTGTTACCGGTGCATTGGGTAGAGAAAAGGAGAAGTGGTTGGTGTTTGATACCGACCGCCTGGTAGATAAAAGAGGTTTTCTAAACGCTGCGGCGTAAACAGAAAATATGTGCAGAGTATGTTTATACAATAATTAGCTATTGTTGAGGGTAGTATAATGGCAGAAGAAAATGAGTTTCCAATTGATGACCTGACAGATATAGGCGTGGTTGACGTAGTACCCGAGGCGGCGTCCTCACCCGGTAAGGCGCGCGCCGCACCGTCTGCATTTGGCAAGCTGGTAAATAACCTGCCGTTATTGGGTATCGGCATGGTGGTCTCGGTAATCGGCCTGGTTGGTGTACTTATGTGGCAGACGCAGACTACTGCTCTGCAATCCGGTTATGTTGAAGAATCCAGTCTGTTGCTGATGCTGTCGCAGCGGGTAGCCAAAGATGCGCGTGAAGCCGTATTGGGTAATGAAGAGGCATTTGCCACACTACAGGATTCAAAAAACAGAATTAACAGCATTCTGCAGACGCTGGTCGAAGGTGACGACAGACTGCCGGCTTCGCCTGATACAGTCAACGATACCTTGCAGCCGGTAAAAGATTTGTGGAGTTCGCTTGATGCGGACGTGGCGGCTATTATTACCAACAAGCCGGCGCTGTTGTCGATACGTGAGAACGTGGCGGCAATCAACCAGTTGTCGCCCCTGCTGCTGGCGATGTCAGATGAAGTAGTTGAGGCCCTGATTGCTGAAGAAGCACCGCAGAGTATTATTTCAAGAGCAGGTACGCAGCGTACCTGGAGTCAGCGAATTACCAAGGATGTAAACGTGTTTGCTCTTGGTGGCATGGACGCGGCTGTTGCAGCAACCCAGTTTGGTAAGGATGCCAAATTGTATAAACGGATTAATCGTGGACTGCGCAGAAAAGCCAGCCCCGAGGTTATCGAAAAAATTGATGCATCGGATGAGGTGTTTAACCAGCTGAATGAATATATTCAGTCTGCACAGCAGGTGGTGACGGAGTTCTTTGTATCGCAGCGATCAGCACAGCGTATTACAGAAAATTCAGAGGAGTTTCTGGGGCGGATTGAGGTCCTGGTAGCAAGTTATCAAAACCTCTACGGGCACATTAAATATCTAAATATCCTGCCCTTTGTGCTGGGCGGCGCGGCATTGTTTTTCTTCCTGATGTTCATTCGTTCCCTGGTGGCGAGTTCCCGACAACGGGAGTTTGAGAGTAATGAACAAAATAGAGAGGCGCAGGCGGCCATTCTGAAGCTGCTCGATGAAATGGGCGATCTTGCCGACGGTGACCTGACTATCGAAGCGGAAGTAACTGACCAGGTGACGGGTGCTATTGCTGACTCCATGAACTACGCAGTACTGGAAATGCGCACCTTGGTAATGCAGATCAACGATGCCTCGGCCCAGGTGACTAAGGAATCCGATGGTACACGTGAAAAAACATCCGCACTACAGGCACAGACAGGGCAGCAGTCCGAAGAAATTGGTACAGCGACGGAGTCCATCGTGAGGATGGCGCAGTCGATGGGGCAGTTATCAGAAAGTGCTGATGGATCAGCTGAAGTTGCAAACGGTTCGGTAGACCTTGCCAAGCAGGGGTCTGAAGCGGTGGCATCAACCATCCAGGGAATGAACAATATGCGTGACAAGATGCAGGAAACCGGTAAACGAATCAAGCGCCTGGGTGAAAGCTCGCAGCAGATTGGCGAAATCGTGGGACTGATTGATGATATTGCGGAACAGACAAATATTCTTTCACTGAACGCCTCGATTCAGGCGGCGATGGCCGGTGAGGCAGGACGTGGCTTCGCGGTGGTTGCTGACGAAGTACAGCGACTGGCTGAACGTTCAGCCGAGGCAACAAAACAGATTGCTGACCTGGTTGGTAACATTCAGGCTGATACCAATGAAGCGGTGAGCTCGATGGAGGCCGCTACGAGCGAAGTGGTTGAAAACACTCGACTGGCTGATGAAGCCGGCCGTGCCCTGGGTGAGATTGAAAAAGTGTCTGATGAGCTGTCAACACTTATTTCTGCCATGGCGAATACTGCGCGGCAGCAGTCTGAGGAGGCTACCGGTGTATCTGGCACGATGGTTCATATTAGAGAATTAACGACCCAGGCATCCAGAACAACGACCGAGACGGCTGAATCAGTAGACAGGTTGTCAGTACTTGCCGGGCAGCTTAAATCTTCGGTTGCAGGCTTCAGATTGCCGGCAGAAGCCTAATATACACGCGAGTAGTAATTACTTGTTCCTTTTTGCAGGCCTGGTGAATATATGAGTCGAGTAGACCCCAGTACATTTAGTTGGGTTAAAGATGAGATAGACGAGTCCATTAAACAGGCTCGGTTATCATTAGAGGCATTTTCTACCTCTACTGATGACACTAGCCAGATGCGCATGGCAGTCGCTTTTCTGCATCAGGTTTCAGGCACATTGCAAATTGTCGAACTTGACGGTGCCGCCAGGCTGGTAAACGAAATTGAACTGGTATGTGAGGGGCTCATTGATGAAAGCATTCCCGCCTCCGAAGAAAACCTGGATACACTAAGCAGAGGTGTATTAAGCCTTAGTACCTATATTTCACAGCTACATGCCGGTTATCCTGATTCCATTGTCGCCCTGACAGGCCTGATCAACGAACTGCGGTCGACACGTGATGCGGAGCTCGTCAGCGAGTTTGATCTGTTTAACCCGGAGCTGGATATTTATCCAGAAATATCCGGTGCCAGACCAACACGTTTAAGCGACGAAAACTTCATTTCTGAGGCCGGCCAGGCGCGTAAGCAATTGCTTGCGACGATGGTGAGCTGGTTTACGCAAAAGGATGAGAAGCAGTCGCTAAACACAATCCTGCTGCTTTTTACACATCTGAAAAATATTTCCCGTTTCGACGTCACTTCACAATTATGGTGGGTAGCTACTGCACTGACAGAAGCATTGCTTGATGGTGGTGTTGACAGTAAAGACAAAGAAGTCAGACGTTTTTTTGCTACGCTGGAGCAGGAACTAAAACGCATAGTCAACGATGGCGAGTCTGCACTTGTTAAATCGCCACTCGAAGCTCTTTTGCGGAGAATGCTGTTCCTGATCGGTAAGGCTGAAAGCCGCGGCCCGCTGGTGACTGAAGTTGTGCATGCTTTTGAGCTTGATGAACAGGTCAGTGGCAAACCGACTAAAGATACCGGCGCTATTTTTGAAGCAACAAGCCCCGAGGTGCTGCAGCCTGTTATGAAAGCACTGGCAGAGGAACTCTCTGTCGCGGAAGGCCATCTCAATGGCTATTTCGATAGCGGAAAAGCTGACAAATCAATAGATCCTTTACTCTCCAGTCTGGATAAAATTCGTGGTGCAGTTGAGGTAATAAATAAGAAAAAACTTCGCCTGCTGGTTGAAGAAATTTCTCATACAGCGCTTGCCAATGATTCGGGTGCTATCGTAATAAATAACAATATTGCATTAGAGCTTGCCGGAGGTTTATTGACACTGCAGAATGCCTGCAGCGAGCTTGATGATCCGTCCTCTGACTGGGAAGAAAAAGTAGATCGAGCAGTTTCTGATTTATACTGGATAAGGACCGGTGAGCATGCTGCAACAGCTTCTTCCGAAGACTTCGGTATAGATATTGACGAGGAAGGGACATTAACTGATGTCGAATTCTCCCAACTGGTAAAAGTCGTTGCGGCAGAAATCGGCACCAATTTGCAGGATGTGGTCGAAAAGTTCGAGAAATATTCATTAAATATGCACCTTAATGAAATCCTCAAACCTATTCCAGATAAATTACGACAGATAGAAGGCGCACTACAGATACTTGAACGTCAACGTGCTATTGAACTGGTCTCATTGATCAATGAGCAGATCACAAGCATGGCCGAAAGGCGTGTTAAACCGTCAACCGAACATGTAGAAACAACCGCTCTTGCAATTAGTGCAATTGAGTCATATGCACAATCACTGCAGCATGATCAACCAACTAGTGAACTTATCATAGAACGTGCTATGGAAGAGCTGTTGCGCACAGCACCCTCTGATATTTCAGACCGGGAGACTGCCGTTGCGCGAGTTAAACATATTCGTGATGAAGCCGATGACTGGTTGCGGAATCCAGAGGATGAACTTCATCTGGCTACCTTACGCAAAGATATGGCAGCTATCTGTGCGCTTGCAAAGGGCAATAAAGATAAAAAGCTGGAGAAAATAGCTGATGAGGTTTCAAGCCTGGTCACTATGTTATCGACAGATCCCGATTTCCTTACTGATGACATAATGACGACGTTCCATCAGTCATTATCAATACTTGAAACGCTCACCGGTAGATTGCCTGATGAAATAACCCTGGTTGAGGATAAACAGAATGAAGAGCCTCAGCTTGAAGAGGTAGCCTCTAAAGGTATTGATCTTGGTATTGAACTGGAAGAAATAGATGCTTCGGAGCTTACTTCAGAGCAGGAAGCTTATCTTATAAAGTCCGATGAAGTTATTGAAGTGGATCAGGCTGACGATGCTGAAGCCGAACCTGCAGAGTCAGTAGAGGAAATAAAAAGAGCAGCGGCCGTCTTTGATGATGAGATACTCGATATTTTTCTTGAAGAGGCCAGAGAAATTGCTGTCGCCAGTAAAGACTATTTACAAAAATGGCGGGCAGATACTTCTGATGAAAATTCACTGGCTGATCTGCGACGAAGCTTTCACACATTGAAAGGCAGTGGGCGGATGTCCGGTGCAGTCGAGTTTGGTGAATTCAGCTGGCTGATGGAAGAATTACTCAACAATGTGATTACTGAAAAGTTACAGGTAAATGATCAGATGTTTGCTTTGCTTGAAGAGTCACTCGATGTCTTGCCATCAATGCTTGATGATCTTGAAAGGCATGACGAATCAAACATAGATGTTTCTTATTGGCAGTCAAAGGTAGAAGGGCTTGGCCGTGGTGATGAACTGACTGCGGAAATCGAAGTAGCAAATGTCATTGCAGATGAAGAATTAGAAGGTGCTGTTTCTTTGAGCGAAGAATCTGCCGAACAGCTGGCAGCTGATGAAGAAATTGTTGAGGCCAGGCTTGAAGGTGAGGAAGAAGCTGAGGTCGTAGAAGAATTAGAGCTTGTAGAGTTAGAGGAAGCAACGGATGTAGAAGTTTCTGATAGCGAGATTGATGTTGATACCGAAGAATCTGAAACAGTTCCCGGCTTACCGGCACCTCTCCAGTCTGCAACCGTTCGTGAAATCTATACAACGGAAATAAACAAGCACCTGGATGATCTTTTTACTGAAATTAGCAGCAGTAGTGAGATAAAGGAACCAGAGGTTTCTGATGCAACGCATCGCTTGATACACACTCTTCGTGGCAGTGCCCGCTCAGTGGGCCTGGATGAGGTGGCGGATACCTATGAGTCTGTGGAAAATCTTCTGGACGGCGTAAGCTCTAGAAGCCTTTACCTCACTAAAGAAGATATCGATATACTCCAGACTGCTTATGATTTAGGTGTGCAGTTACTTGAAACAGTACAGCAACCTACTGCCCTGGAAGACCATTTATTGACTGGCATGTCCGAGCTGTCAAACATCTGCAGCAAAAGACTGGAAAATCTGCCGAATCCGCAGCTGCATGATGGCACTATCGAGATGCCACGCTACTTTAATGTAGACGATATGGTTGAACGGCTGGAACCAGAGGAGCCTGAGGACGCAGTTGTAGAAGAAGTTGCTGAGGAGCCTGAGGAAGCAGTTGTAGAGGAAGTTGCTGAGGAGCCTGAGGAAGTAGTTGTAGAGGAAGCTGCAGAAAGCGAAGATGAACCTCTCGATGAACTGGTAGAAATCTTCCAGGAAGAAGCCATTGATT
>JAUWVE010000040.1 GCA_030617565.1 Gammaproteobacteria bacterium
GTGCTGGCAGTTGCCAGCGATATCGGTAAGCACATGAATGATTACCGCGTCGTCGTCACTAAATCAACGGTGCCTGTGGGTACGGCTGACAAGGTACGGGATGCGGTCAGTAATGCCTTGCAGGAGAAAGGGACATCGACAGAATTCAGTGTTGTTTCAAATCCGGAGTTTCTCAAGGAAGGCGCAGCCGTTGAAGACTTTCTGAAGCCGGATCGCATAGTTGTCGGGGCAGATGATGATCGTGCGATTGAGATGATGCGTGAACTCTATGCGCCTTTTAATCGCAATCATGAACGTATCATCATCATGGATATACGCTCGGCCGAGATGACCAAGTATGCTGCCAATGCGATGCTGGCGACCAAGATATCGTTCATGAATGAGATGGCGAACCTGGCTGAACTACTCGGTGCCGATATAGAAAACGTGCGCCACGGCATCGGTGCGGATCCGCGGATCGGCTACTATTTTATCTACCCCGGTTGCGGATATGGCGGTTCCTGTTTCCCCAAGGATGTGCAGGCGCTGCATCGCACAGCAAAAGCCGTCGGTTACGATGCACAAATTCTGGATGCGGTTGAAGCCGTTAATAAGCGTCAGAAGTCGGTGATTGTAGACAAGATTGTCAAAAGGTTTGGTGACGACTTACAGGGTAAAAAATTTGCTGTATGGGGTCTGGCATTTAAACCTGAAACTGATGACATGCGTGAAGCACCCAGTCGCACCATTATGGAAGCACTGTGGCAGCGAGGCGCAACGGTTGCCGCCTATGATCCCGTGGCGGAGGAAGAGGTGGAACGGATTTATGGAAACAGAGATGATCTCTCTCTGGTCGCTGATCCTTATGATGCGCTGGATGATGCGGACGGATTGATTGTGGTCACTGAATGGAAGGTTTTCCGCAGCCCGGATCTTGACAGCATGATGAGCAAAATGAAGACGCCAGTCATTTTTGATGGCAGAAACATCTTCCAGCCGGCGACAATTAGAAAAGCCGGTATTGAATACTTTGGTATCGGGCGCTAGGAATCACTAGTATGAGCCAGTTTCTACAAAAGATAGCTGATGCCAGGGTGTTGGTGGTTGGTGATGCTATGCTGGATCGTTACTGGTTTGGAGATGTTGATCGAATTTCCCCCGAGGCACCGGTTCCTGTACTGGCTATTACCGATAGTGAGGAGCGCCCCGGTGGGGCGGCGAATGTTGCCTGCAATATCACTGCACTGGGTGGTGATTGTGACCTGATTTCCGTGGTGGGAAATGATGATGCTGCAAAAAGCCTTGAACGCCTGCTGTCAGAAAGGGGGGTAACTACCCGTTTTACCCGCGATGAGAGTCATGTCACCACAGTAAAACTTCGCCTGCTGTCCCGGCATCAGCAGTTGCTAAGAGCCGATTTTGAACAGACACCCGACGATGTTTCTATCATTGCGTCGTTGGATACTTTCAAAAAGCATCTGGATACTGCCGATATTGTCTTATTGTCAGATTATGGAAAGGGCGTATTGCGTGACATTGATCAGATGATTGATGCAGCAAAAGCCAAAGGGATAAAAGTACTGGTTGATCCAAAAGGGCGTGATTTTGCACGTTACCGGGGTGCCAGCCTGATTACGCCAAACCGGCGCGAATTTGAGGATGTGGTCGGTGCCTGTCCTTCACTTGATAATATGGCAGTGAAGGCGGCTGAGTTGTTGAAAATAATCGAAGTGTCATATCTGCTGATTACACTCAGTGATAAGGGGATGGCCCTGTTTGATGTAAACGGATTGGTTTTTCATCAAAAGGCACGTGCACGGGAAGTATTTGATGTTAGTGGCGCCGGCGATACGGTGATAGGTGCCATAGCCGCCATGCTCGCTGCCGGTGCGGACTACCGGGAAGCCATTCATATCGCCAATGCGGCGGCCGCCATTGTGGTCGGAAAATTAGGTGCTGCTACCTCTTCGGTAGATGAAATACTTGCTGAAATTGGTAAAGAGGAGGCCGAATGATTATCGTAACAGGAGGTGCCGGTTTTATCGGTGCCAATATTGTCAAAGGCCTGAATGATAGCGGTCGTGATGATGTCATTGTCGTTGATAACCTGGAGAAGGGTGAAAAATTCCTTAATCTGGTAGATCTGGAAATCGCTGATTACATCGATAAACGTGTCTTCATCGAGATGATCAATGGTGGTGAATTCAATGGTGAAGTGGAGGCCATTTTTCATCTGGGTGCCTGTTCGGATACCATGGAATACGACGGCCTGTATATGATGTCGAACAACTATGATTATTCGAAAACACTGCTGCATTTCTGCCAGCAGAACAAGTCTGCTTTCATCTATGCCTCATCTGCTTCTGTTTATGGCACCGGCCCGGTTTTTCGTGAGTCACCTGAGTTCGAGTCACCTCTGAATGTTTATGCCTACTCCAAGTTTCAGTTTGATAAATATGTGCGCCGCATGCATGACGATCGCAGTGCACAAATTGTTGGTCTGCGTTACTTCAATGTCTACGGCGACCGGGAGCAGCACAAAGGCCGTATGGCTTCGGTAGCTTTCCATTTCAGCAACCAGTACCGGGAAGCCGGTTACGTCAAGTTATTTGAAGGGGTTGATGGATATGAAGATGGTGCTCAGCTGCGTGATTTTGTTTCTGTCGAGGACGTGGTAGACCTGAATCTTTTTCTCCTCAAGCACCCGGACGTCAGTGGCATATTCAATGTTGGTACCGGACGCTGCCAGTCGTTTAATGATATGGCTGTTGCCAGTATTAATCGTTGTCGGCAGGAACAAGCTGAAGATGCACTGGACCTGGCCACGCTGCAGCAGAAAAAAATTATACGCTATATCGATTTTCCGGAGGCCCTGAAAGGTAAATATCAAAGTTTTACTGAGGCTGATATCTCTGCGTTGCGGGCAGCCGGCTACACAAAGGACTTTCTCACTGTCGAGGAAGGGGTCAGTCGTTATGTCGGGCGATTGATAGAAAAGTCCAGGTCATCCTGACCTGTTTACAGATAAACGAATAGCAACAACAACACGAAAGTATTATTAAAGATGGCAAAAACCTTTATCGTAACAGGTGGTGCAGGGTTTATCGGCTCCGCTGTGGTCAGAATGATCATCAATGCCAGTGATGACGTTGTCGTAAACATTGACAAGCTGACCTATGCGGGGAATCTGGATTCTCTGCAGCCGGTCGCAGATGACCCCCGTTATCATTTTGTGCAGGCGGATATCTGTGATGCCAGCACCATGGCAGATGTCTTTGCCGAATATAAACCTGATGCCATTATGCACCTGGCTGCAGAATCCCATGTCGACCGTTCAATTGATGGCCCGGGCGAATTTATCCAGACCAACATCGTTGGAACTTACACCTTGCTGGAAGTAGCACGGAAATACTGGTCTGGCCTGCAAGGTGATAAAAAAGAAAATTTTCGATTCCATCATGTCTCTACCGACGAGGTATACGGCAGTCTTGGTGATCAGGGCATGTTTCTTGAAACGACGCCTTATGACCCCAGCTCACCGTATTCCGCCAGCAAGGCATCCTCTGACCACCTGGTGCGGTCCTGGCATCGAACATTTGGACTGCCGGTAGTATTGACCAATTGTTCCAATAACTATGGTCCCTATCAGTACCCGGAAAAATTGATACCTCTGATATTACAAAAGGCGCGTGCCGGTGAGGCTTTGCCGATATATGGCACGGGCAAGAATATCCGTGACTGGTTATATGTTGATGATCATGCACGTGCCCTTATCCTGGTGATGAAACAGGGTGTGCAGGGTGAAACCTATAACATCGGGGGGCACAATGAAGTGACGAATATCGATGTGGTAAAAATGCTTTGCGCTATTCTGGATGACCGTGACCCGGCTAAGGATGGGAGACCTTATGTGGAGTTAATAACATATGTTGCTGATCGTCCCGGTCATGATATGCGCTATGCGATAGATGCCGGCAAGATTCAGCGTGACCTGGGCTGGACACCGGAAGAGACCTTTGAGACCGGCCTGGAAAAAACAGTAGACTGGTATCTTGCCAATCAAAAATGGATAGAACGTGTGCTTGATGGTTCCTACATGGGTGAGCGCCTGGGAGCGAGGGGATGAAAGGCATTATTCTTGCAGGCGGCTCCGGTACACGTCTTTACCCGGTAACGACAGTAGTTTCAAAGCAGCTGCTACCGGTTTATGACAAGCCGATGATTTACTATCCGCTATCGACCCTGATGCTGGCAGGGATACATGAAATTCTCATTATTTCTACACCGCAGGATACACCACGCTTTGAAGAACTACTCGGCGATGGTCACCGTTGGGGGCTGAATCTGGAATATGCGATCCAGGATCAGCCTGACGGTCTCGCACAGGCCTTTCTAATTGGCAAGGACTTCATTGGCGATTCTTCTGTTTCACTGGTGCTTGGTGACAATATTTTCTATGGCCATGATATGTCTCACATGCTTGAGAGAGCGGCCTTACTGGAACAGGGTGCTACGGTGTTTGCCTACCCGGTACAGGATCCGGAACGCTATGGGGTGGTGGAGTTTGATAAACAGGGTAACGTCATTAGCCTGGAAGAAAAGCCAGAACAACCACGTTCTCGCTATGCGGTAACCGGGCTGTATTTTTATGATAATAAAGTCATTAGTTACGCAGAGAGTATTAAACCCTCAGCACGTGGTGAGCTGGAAATCACCGATATAAATAGATGTTATCTTGATGATGGAAGCCTGTCGGTAGAACTGATGGGGCGCGGCAGTGCATGGCTGGATACGGGTACCAATGATTCATTATTGCAGGCGGCGACTTTTATTGAAACGCTGGAAAAGCGCCAGGGCTTAAAAGTATCCTGCCCGGAAGAAATAGCCTTTCGACAAGGCTATATCGATAAACAGCAGTTACTGGATCTTGCCGAGGTAATGTCGAAAAATACCTACGGACAATATTTGAAGATGGTAGCAGAGGAAGATCTGTTTTAAGTTACCTGATGGAAGGCATAAATGACAGTCTTAAGCCCACAGGCATAATCAGTTCACTGGTAAAACATCAGGCACTGATCCGCCAGCTGGCAAAACGCGAGATTTCCAGTCGCTATCGGGGCTCGGTCATGGGTTTTTTCTGGACCCTGCTGAATCCTCTGTTGATGCTTTCGATCTACACACTTATTTTTGGTTATGTCTTCAAAGCACGCTGGGGCGAAATGGACCTGGGAGATGGTGGTTTTGCGCTGACCCTGTTCTGTGGACTGATTGTGCATGGAATGTTTGCAGAATGCATCAATCGGGCCCCAACACTGATTACCAGTAATGTTAATTACGTAAAAAAGGTAGTGTTCCCGATTGAGATACTCCCCTGGGTTGCTATTTATACCGCCTTTTTTCACACCCTGATGAGTCTACTGGTTCTGTTAGTATTTAATCTGATAATAAATGGGCATATACCAATGACGGTGTTGTGGCTACCGGTTGTTTTTATTCCCTATATTATTTTCCTGGTAGGCTGTCTGTGGCTATTTTCTGCACTGGGTGTCTTTCTGTCTGATATCCAGCAGCTGATGGGACTTATGACGACTGCTCTGTTATTTCTCAGCCCTGTTTTCTATCCTATCTCTGCCTTACCAGAAAGTGTGCGTGTATTGATTTATTTGAACCCCTTAACTGTGATCATTGAACAGAGTAGAGAGATCCTTCTGTGGGGGAACCCTCCTGATTTTGGCTTACTGGCTATTTATTCTCTTGTCGCGACAGCTATCGCTATTATTGGTTTTATCTGGTTTCAGAAAAGTCGCAGAGGCTTTGCCGATGTCCTCTGAGCCTGTTATTCGCATTCAGAATCTGAGCAAGAGCTATCGAGTTTATAATCGACCCATTGACCGTGTACTGGAATCGATAATGCATCGCTCGGGTATCCGCGAGTCCGGTACCCGCTTCCGTGAAATAGATGCACTAAAACCACTTGATCTTGAAATATACCGTGGTGAAACCGTTGGTATTATCGGTCGCAATGGTTCGGGTAAATCGACTTTGCTGCAGATCATCAGCGGTACCCTGTACCCCACAAGCGGGAATGTTGAGGTGAAGGGGCGTTTATCTGCACTACTTGAGCTGGGTGCCGGTTTTAATCCAAATTTTAGTGGTCGCGAAAATGCCTATTTGAACGGTTCTATAGTCGGTTTCAGTCATAGCGAGATGGCAAGCAAGTTTGATGATATCCTGGAATTTTCTGGTATTGGCGATTTTATCGACCAACCAGTAAAAACCTATTCGAGTGGCATGTATGTACGCCTGGCTTTTGCCGTGGCGATTCACCTGGATCCGGATATTCTTGTTGTCGATGAAGCCCTGTCAGTGGGTGATATACGATTCCAGAACAAATGTTTTCGTAAACTTCGAGAATTGAAAGAACAGGGGACAACAACACTGTTTGTTACACACTCCAGTGATTTGATTGTGCGACACTGCGATCGTGCTGTGTTACTGGAAAAAGGGTCAATGCATTCAACGGGTGCTCCTGGTGATGTCGTCAATGAATATCTGAATTTGTTGTTTAATAATGATGAAGGTCAGGTCGAAGCGAATTTAGCAACAACTGATGAAATCAGCCATGAAGAAAATGGCCTGATTACCGACCGGCTTATTGATGGTTGTCGTCTGCGGCCGCTCTATAATCCTGCGGAATATCGATGGGGTGACCAGCGAGGCCAGATCCAGGACTATGTATTGCTGATCAATGGCAAAGTAGCTACATCGATGTGTGAAGCTGGTGACCGCATAGATCTGCTGCTGAGAATTATTTTCACCCAGGATGTTGCAAATCCTATACTTGGCTTCACTCTCAAGACATCTGATGGAATTGTTGTTTACGGAGCGAACACAAGAGAACGAAAACTTGATGTACCTTCCGGCAAAGCAGGTAGTGAAATACTTCTCCGCTTCAGTTTTACCATCAACCTGATAGGTGGTGATTATTTCATATCTCTCGGTCTGGCAGATGATGATGAACAAAAAGACAATCTGGCAGTTGACCGGCGATATGATCTTATTCATTTGCAGGTTAAGGCAGAACAGAGTGATTTTGGGATAGCAGCATTGAACATGAAGATATTGATTGACGATGTTCATTGATATGATATGGAACAGAGATGAGTGAAGAAGAAAGATCAATAAGACTTGTTCTGCAACAGGGTGATGTCACTGATCAGTCAGCAAGTATTGACCCGTTTGTGGAACGGCAACGCCACTGTTTCGACAATATTTCTGCTGCCCGGAAAGAACTCACATTATCATTTCAACGGCATGCAGGGTTTTGGCGAGATGGATTTATCCATCTCTACCGTATTGCCCTGGTTGAACAGTGCGGTGAAACAAATGAGGAATTGCTTCATTTCGATGACCCGGATGAAATTCTTGAGGCTTGCCAGTTCAAGGATCTTCATTATCGTCACTCAGCCTTGGGAGAGGTGTTCGTTATAACCGGGCCGAATCCGTCCCTGTTATTGCCCCTTCCTGACATTGATAATGAAATCTCTCTGAGATTGTGCATTGAGCTTAGTGCACCGTATTCTCTTGATTATGCGATTGCCCAGGATGGATTTATCAGGGAAGAGAATGCGCACATCAGCCGTATACGCGAACTGGAAGATGAGCTTGGTAATCACAGGGAATACAAGCAGGAAATTGAGGAAATTAAGAGATCTAAAGCATGGAAACTGATAGAAAGATACCGCCAGATTTATGCTCGACTTGCTGGATGGATACCATCAGTTCGTGAGAAGGCCCTTACGGTAATGCGAGCAGATGAAAACAATACTGCTATAAGAGATTCGGGAAATTTAAATAAATATGAATACAGGTTTACTGACGAAGATCGCACACGTGTTAAGTCAGGGCTATTAAAGCTTGATAAGAAACCGCTGATCAGCCTGGTCATGCCTGTCTACAACGTTGACCCGGAGTGGCTAGAGAAGGCAATAGAAAGCATCAAGCATCAGCTTTATGAAAACTGGGAACTTTGTATTGTGGATGATGCATCTACCAGTAAAGAGACGATTGCTTATCTAAAAAATATTCGCCATCCACGCATTAAAATTCGCTACCTGGATAAAAATCGCAATATTTCCGGTGCGACCAATGAAGCGATCCGTTTTGCTTCTGGTGAATACCTGGCATTTATGGACAATGATGATGAGCTGACACCTGATGCTCTGTTTGAATCGGTTAAAGCAATCAATGATACTGGTGCGGAGTTGATCTATTCAGATGAAGACTTCATTGATCTTGATGGTGAGTATTTTGATCCCCATTTCAAGCCTGATTTCGCGCCTGATAATTTGCTGTCACATAATTACATTACACATTTTGTTGTTGTCAGGAAAAAACTGGTGGAAGATGTCGGTTTACTTGATAGCCGCTACGATGGAGCCCAGGATCATGAGTTGCTGCTGCGCCTGACTGAAAAGACTGACCAGATATACCATGTACAGAAGGTGCTTTATCACTGGCGAAAGATTGAATCATCGACCAGCTTCAGCTCAGATGCAAAACCAGGTGCATTGATTAGTGCCCGTATGGCCTTACAAAATGCTCTCGAACGGCGTGGCATAGAAGCCGAAGTGCTGGATGAAAAATTACCCTTCTTTTTTCGGGTCAGGAGAAAAATAAAAGATACTCCATTGGTAAGCATCATTATTCCCTTTCGCGATAAACCGGGCTTGCTCGCAACCTGTGTCAATTCTATTCTCGATCATTCAACCTGGGAAAATTTTGAAATCATTGCGGTATCCAATAACAGCCGTTCAAGCGAAACCTTTGGTTTGATCCATCAGCTGGAAGAGAAGTCATCACGCTTTCATTGCATCGAGTTTAATGAAGAGTTCAATTTTTCACGTGTTGTCAATTATGGTGTTAGTCAATCAAAGGGTGAATACCTGATTATTCTGAATAATGATATCGAGGTCATTAGCTGGGACTGGATAGAAGCTATGCTGGAGCATGCACAGCGTGAAGAGGTTGGAGTGGTGGGTGCAAAACTGCTTTATCCCAATAACACAATTCAGCACGCTGGCATTATTATTGGCCTGGGGGGTTATGCCGGTCATGCACATAAGCTTCTCCCAATCAATTTTCCTGGTTATTTCAATCTACTGCACACGATTCATAACGTCTCGGCGGTTACAGGTGCCTGTTTTATGATTTCTCGAGAGAAATATGATGCTATCAACGGCTTTGACGAGGTGAATTTCAAGATCGCCTACAACGATGTGGATTTTTGTCTACGCCTGAGAGAGCGCGGCTTACTGAACGTATTTACACCTTATGCCGAGCTTTATCATCATGAGTCGATATCAAGAGGCTATGAAGATACAGAGGAGAAGCAGCAGCGATTCAGTGATGAGAAACAGCAGCTCAGGGAACGTCATGCAGATATACTGGAGCGAGGTGATCCATATTACAACCCCAATCTAACCCATGACGATGAAAACTATAGTCTGGCAGCAGTAAAGTATAGTTAACCAGGCACGGCTAGTACGATGGCAACCATCATAGAACGCTTGAAAAATCTGACACGTTTGAATCGCAGGCGTGTGGATACCGTGTTGACGACGATTCATAAAAAACCTGTGCTGATGTTTGTCGTCAATATTTTCTTTCTATCGATAAGCATGCTGATACGGTTCAGTAAATATGTACTCAGCGTGCTGGAAAATCTGGGACTATTTTCGAACAGACAGCAGCTTAATCTTGGTGCTTTCAATGTACCTCAACAAGTCAAAATGTCGGCCCGGCCGGTCAGTAAGCATCCCTCAGTTTTGCTTGTTGTTGAGGAAAGCATCCCGCAGTGTTTTCGTTACCGGGTACAGCAAAAGCTTGAGCTGTTAGAAAAGCTTGAATGGCGATCGGAGTGGGTGTCCTGGCGTGACCTTGCTGAGGTGAAGGAGAAAATTCATCTTTACGATGTAATTATTTTCTATCGTGTTCCTGGCTTTCCAGATGTCCTCGATATCATGAAATATGCGGCCAGCCTTAACAAGATAATGATTTATGATCTTGATGACCTGATATTCGACGAACAACGGCTGGCGGAGAAATTCAAGGGGGCGACAGGGCAATTGCTCGAACGTGAGCAAAAGGCAATGTTGCAAGGTGCATCACTTTATCGAGAAGCAATTAAAACCTGCAGCTACGCAATGGCTTCGACGCCAGTACTTGCCGAGGAAATGGGCCGGCTTACGGGAGAGGGAATATGTTCCGTATTCCCCAATACCCTGGATAAAGGTTTGCTGGCGCATGTCGATGCACCTCCAGTACCCAAAAGTGATGAGTTCGTGGATATTTTCTACGGCAGTGGAACCAAAACCCATGATGAAGATTTTGCTATTGTCGCTAGTGTTTTATGCAGAATCCTGCAGGAAAACAAGGATTCCAGAATTATTATTGTCGGACATCTGACAATTCCGAAGGAGCTGGTAGAAGTTTCAGATCGTATCCTCACTCTGCCGATTATGCCTTTTGACTCCTATCTGACTGTCTTGTCACAGGCAAAGATCTGCATTGCTCCACTTGAGCTGGGATACTTTGCCGATTGTAAAAGTGAGATTAAATGGATTGAATCAGCCATTTTCAAAATTCCATGTGTCGTATCGGCCACTCGAACATATCGAGAAGTCGTTGAAGATGGCGTTGATGGTTGCTTAGCCGAAGACCCGCAGCAGTGGTATGACGCCCTTACCAGGTTAGTCAACGATGCAGAGTATCGGCAGACTATAGGAGAAGCAGCTCATAGAAAGGTCATGAGGCAGTATGGTGTTGAGGCGATGAGTCGCAAATTGAGCGACATAGTATTCGGCTACATCGATAATGCTGTTACTAATGGTATTGCATCGCATGCAACAGAGACAAAGCAGAAGCTGCTCTATGTGAATACGGTTTATCCGCCCTCAGCTATTGGTGGGGCGACTGTAGTGATGAAAAATATTATTGATGAAATACGTAAACAATATTCAGATCGTTACGAGGTCTCAGTATTTACCTGTGATATTGAGAACCCGGTGCCT